>CAZHUM010000004.1:0-59681 GCA_964535805.1 uncultured Thermoplasmata archaeon | reverse complement strand
ACTAACAGCGGGATAACGTATTTATATGACCTGCTGATTAGCCAAAATCCCACACACTCCTATGTAAGGAAAATGGAGGCAAATAACTTGGCCGATGAAGAACACAAAGATGATTTCAAATACATAGTACGTCTAATGAATACGGATTTAGATGGAGAGCAACCCACCCTGTACGCACTTCGAAGTATAAAGGGTGTTGGAACGAGAGTAGCAGAGAGCATCGTAAGGAATTCTGGTGTATCACCGAATAAAAAAATTGGATTATTGGACGATTCAGAGATAGCAAAAATTCAAGAAACGTTCAAAGAATTCATTAACGACGTCCCAACATGGATGATGAATAGAAAGAGAGATCCATATTCTGGAGAGGATAAACACATCTTCGGAACCGACCTTGACCTTTACAAAAGGGAGGACTTGAACAGGCTCAAAAAAATAAGCTGTTATCGTGGAGTAAGGCATGAACAGGGTCAGAAGGTCAGAGGCCAGAGGACAAGAGCGAACGGAAGGACCGGCATGACGATGGGTGTTCAAAGAAAGAAATTACAAGCACAACAGAAAAAGAAGAAAGAAGAGTGATGTATTATGGGCGATCCAAAATTTCAAAGAAAGAATTATCAAAATCCCCCTCATCCATGGCAGCTGGACAGGATCCAGAATGAAAATGAGTACCTCATGTATTATGGGTTGAAAAATAAGAAAGAATTCTGGAAAGTGAGGTCATCTCTAAGGACGATACGGGGGCAGGCTAGGAATCTACAAGCACGATTGAGGTACGGCGACAAACAAGCGAAGATAGAGATGGACAACCTGATCAACAAGCTCAAAAATCAGGGTTATCTTGTGGGAGAAGAACTCACACTGGATGACGTACTTAACCTGACGATAGAAAACATTCTCAACAGGAGACTTCAAACCCTAGTGTACAACAAAGGATTGGCGAGGTCACCGAAACAAGCGAGGCAGTTCATCACACACGGTCATATTAAAGTGAGTGATAGGAGAATCAACATACCAGGGTATATAGTAGCTAGAGAAGAAGAGCAGGATATTGGATATTATAAGCATTCTCCACTTACTGACGAACTACATCCCGAAAGGATGGAAGAAGAGATGGAATCTCTCCCTATCCAAGAGAGGATGAAGAAGGATAAAGAAAAACAAAGATACAGTAGAAGGAGGAGGAGGAGATAAATATGGCAAAATGGGGAGTAGCGCACGTATATGCTTCATACAATAACGTTTTGATAACTATCACAGATATAACTGGCTCGGAAACGATATCGAAAGCAACGGGGGGCATGGTGGTTAGGCAGGATAAAGACCAAGCTTCACCTTATGCAGCCATGTCAGCCGCTAGGAAGGCGATCGATGAAGCAAAAGAGAAAGGCATCACTAACATACATGTGAAAGTCAGAGCACCCGGTGGCAGTAAATCTCATTCGCCAGGCCCTGGCTCACAAGCGGCGATAAGAGCGTTCGCTCGAGCTGGTGTTAGAATTGGGACAATCGAAGACGTGACACCTATCCCTCACGATACCACAAAACCTAAAGGTGGACGAAGGGGTAGAAGAGTATAAAGAGTGGAAAAGATGAAGATCGAAATCCAAGAGATGAAAGATAGGTATGCAAAACTGCTGTTTTCTGATGCTAATCCAACCCTCGTAAACGCTTTAAGAAGGGTTCTCATAGCTGAGGTACCGAAACTCGCTATCGAAGATGTAGAATTTCATCTTGGAACGATAGGAGGAGAGGAAGACAAAGAGTTCGAAAGCACCACACCTCTTTTCGACGAGATAATCGCCCACAGACTGGGTTTGATACCGATACCAACAGATTTAGAGTTGTTCAATTACAAGGATGAATGTGAAGAATGCGGGGGAGAAGGCTGTCCCAATTGTACCGTTATTTACAGCCTCAACAAGAAAGGACCATGCACCGTTTACTCTGGTGATCTTGCACCGGTTGGAGAGACTGATCTCAGGGTTGTAGACGATCTGATCCCGCTAATAAAGCTAGCTGATGACCAGGCGATTTTGATCTATGCGACTGCTGAATTGGGTACCGCGAAAGATCACGCAAAATGGCAGCCCACAAGTGGAATCGGTTACAAATACTATCCGATCTGGGATATCGATGAAGATAAATGCGACATGTGTGGAGAATGCATCGATATATGTCCCGTTGATATCCTCGAAGAGGATGGAGATACCATCAAGATAACGGATATCGAGGGATGTAAGATATGTCACTCTTGCCAGGAGATCTGTTCTAAAGATGCTATCGAGGTTACTGGTTCCGAAGATAAATTCATTTTGAATTACGAAACAGATGGCTCACTGATGGCTGAAGCCACACTCAAGGAAGGTTTCAAGATACTTGATAAGAAATTCAACCACTTCATAGAGATGGTCGAAGAGATAGAGTGAATGATACTTATTGACCAGGACAATCAAACTTTTATATGATAGTGGATTTACAGATTTCGATTGAAAGAGCGGATTCGCAGCAATAAAATGCCAGGCATTTTCTCACAGCGAGTGGCAATCGGGAGCAAAGCACCCAAAACACTCTCGAAATTCGCATAAGCTCACTCCAAATTGCGAGGGTAGCGCAGGAATTATAAATTCCTCCTCACTCTCCCTTTATCCGCTCAATTCTTTCGCTCCTAAAGCGAGGGTAGCCAAGCATGGCCAAAGGCGCAGGACTTAAGATCCTGTCACGTAGGTGTCCGAGGGTTCAAATCCCTTCCCTCGCATTCATTTCTTCTTTGAGCTTGCGAAAAGAAAAATGGATAGGAGGAACTTGTTCCTCCGTGTACGAGAGCTTTGCTCGAAGTATAAGAAGGATTACTTCTTCACGAGCGCAGTGAGGGAAGTAAAAAAGTAGGAGGAGCGAGTGTAGCGAGTTCCTGCGGATTTTCACATATCTGAAACAGGGTGGAAGATATTGAAAATCGAAGGAACACACCGTGTTCCTGAAGATCATGAGTTCTTTGAACGAGTGAAAGTGGGAATTGTTCTTCGATCATTATTTTATCTTTGATGAAATAAAAGTGGGTGGACGATAGTCCGGTAGCATTCAATTATTTCAGTAGCGGAGCGGATGAAATTATTGAAAGGGGTAATTTTTTCTTTGAGCCTGCGAAAATAAAAATTAAAACTAGTTAATAAATATTTTGAGTTATCTTGAGTTTCTACTGTCTTTCTGTACCTTTCTCTTAACGTACCTATAGGTAGAACCTGTCGCGGAATAATCACCTTCGATGAATTTATTGATGTATTTTTCCAGCCTTTTCGTTTCTTCCATCTTACAGGAGTATCCATTGATCGTCTTGGCACAGTTTTTCTCCAAGTCCAAGACGCATTGTTTCATCTGTTTTCTCGTCCCTTCCTTGTCTTCGCCTGAGATAACTACCGCCAAGGTGACCAATTTTCCCGTAGCGATCTGGATCTCTTTATCCTTGAATTTTATCTCGTTCAGATCCGTAGAACCGTGTGTTGGAAACGCTTCTTTCACGAAATTTGTGATAGCTTTTAACATACCCGCTAGTATGTCTTGGTCGGTATACGGTTTCAACCTTCTAGTGTGGTGGGTCAGCAGGATTCCATCGTTTCTGATCAAGTAAACTTCCTCTATGGTGGTTCCTAGATTGAATAGGACTTTTACGCTGTCCATCATCCTGTATTTATCTTCACTGGCTAACAGTTGGTAGAGGAGATAACCTATGAAGAATGGTGCTATGTATCTGATGACATCTTCGAATAATAAAACTATCGCTATACCGATGAGTAAACAGATGATGGCCACTAGCACCTTCTGAAATCTATCCATCGGATGTTCGAAGGTACTTAGGCTTTTATAATTTATCCTTGAGAACGTTTTTATATCTTTAGTTTATAATTATCCCATGAAATACGTACGATTTTTAGATCCAGCAGGCTCCAGGAGGTGTGGAAAACTGATAGGCCATAAGATCGTTTACTGTGGGATAGAGTATGATTTAGATGAAATCAGATTTCTACCGCCGTCTGATCCGTCTAAGATAGTGTGCATAGGTCTAAATTACGCCGACCACGCCGAGGAGACAGGGAAAGAGGTTCCGGATAGACCAAAATTGTTCTTAAAACCTCCAAATTCGTTATCTGCTCATCTCGATACGGTCAAGCTTCTAAAGGGGAAGGAAAGGATCGATCACGAAGCAGAGCTTGCAGTCATCATCGGGGAACAGTGCAGGAACGTGGATATCGAAGAATCCATGAACTACGTTTCTGGGTACACCTGTCTCAACGACCTTTCAAACAGGGACGACCAGAGGATAGAACAGAACTGGATCAGGGGAAAAGCATTCGATAATTCAGCACCGTGCGGGCCGGTTCTTGCCACAGTCGATGAAGTGCCAGATGATGCGAGTATCGAGTCTAGATTGAACGGTGAAGTGAAGCAGAGCTCGACGATCGATAACCTGATCTTCTCGGTCCCCGAGTTGATAGAAGAGATCACCACCTATATGACACTAGAGCAAGGAGATATCATCTCGACAGGCACTCCCGCCGGAGTAGGACCTATAAGCAGTGGAGATGTTGTAGAGATCGAGATCGAAGGGATCGGTGTGCTGAAGAATTATTTCGAGTAATTTAATGCATCAGCAGGTAAGATGGAACCCTCCAGCTATCTTTTTATCACGGTCTAACTCCTGATTATATCTTTCACACGCTTTCTCGGTAGGGTGTACTTCTACATCGAAACCCAACTCATCGATAACATGGTCGGGTACTCTCATATTGCCCCCACTCCCTGTGCCGATGATCAAACGCTCCGGGTTGAATTCTATGATCTTTTCCAGGTCTGATAGATTTACCGAGTGTCCTCTCTCTCTCCACCATCCCGATTCTACGTCTTTGTCGAGCAGGATGACATCATCCGTATACACTTCACCATCGATCTTGATCTTCCCGAATCGATAACCCTCTATCCACTTCTTTGACATGTAAATATTTAAACCAAGATAGAGACTTAAAAACCTTATGATTCTACACGATTGTTATCGATAGACTTTTATGTAACCTTTTGATACCCCGAAATAGGGATATAATGAGCAAGATAACATTCAGCATAATAAAAGCGGATGTGGGCGGCTACCCAGGGCACTCTACAGTGCACCCTGAACTTATAAAAGTAGCTGAAGAAAAATTGAGCAAGAGCAACAGATTGATATCTTATCACGTTACAAAGTGCGGCGATGATCTAGAACTCTTGATGTCCCACAAAGAAGGTGAGGACTCAGAGAAGATACATTCACTTGCGTGGGATACATTCCAATCTGCTACTGAAAAAGCAAAGGAATTGGGACTCTACGGCGCAGGACAGGACCTTCTATCCGATGCGTTCTCTGGGAACGTCAGAGGCATGGGACCCGGCATAGCCGAGATGGAGTTCACCGAAAGAAAGGCGGAACCCATGGTCGGTTTCTTGATGGACAAGACAGAACCCGGTGCTTTCAACTACCCTATTTTCAAGATCTTCGCTGACCCGTTCAACACAGCCGGACTTGTCATAGACCCATCTATCCATAATGGATTCGTTTTCGAGATTTGGGATATAAAGGAATCCAAGAAGATAATGATGGAGAGCCCGGAGGAGATGTACGACATCCTGGCATTGATAGGTGCCAAGGGAAGATTCGTCATCAAGAGAGTATATCCAAAAGAAGGTAAACTACCGGGTGATGAACCAGTAGCTGCTGTGAGTACTGAAAAACTGTATCAGATCGCGGGCGAGTACGTCGGTAAGGACGATCCTGTAGCTGTTGTAAGAGCACAATCTGGATTACCTGCATTGGGTGAAGTACTCGAGCCCTTCGCTAATCCATACCTGGTTTCCGGATGGATGAGAGGCTCGCACAACGGACCGATCATGCCCGTTGGTGTGAAAAACGCCATGTGCACGAGATTCGACGGACCTCCGAGAGTAGTCGGTCTAGGCTGGCAGCTGAAGAACGGCAAATTCGGTGAACCAGCAGATCTATTCGATGATCCAGCATATGATCCTGCAAGGAAGAAATCAGCAGAGATCGCGGATTACATGAGAAGCCACGGACCATTCGAACCACACAGATTGCCCTTGGAAGAGATGGAGTACACAACTCTGCCCGGAGTCATGAAAGGCCTGAGCGATAGGTTCGAAGACACTGAGTAGAAACTCTTTCTAATCTCTTTTCTTTTATTTTATAAAAGGGAAGTAGCCATCTTCTCGAATACCAGATCCAGTGGGTCCTCGGTTGTTTCTAATTCACTCTCTGTTACACCGTAGTTTTTCAGCTTCTCTATAGAGGGTGAGAGGATGGAATCATCCCTTTTCCAGTTCATCTCAGCTAAAACCAAATCGATATCGGCATCAGTTGCTGCTATCATCTTTTTACAACCATCCTTTACTCCCATCTTCTTTATTGCGTTCTTTATCTGCATTTCCCCGGATGACCAAAGGAGCATCTCAATCTCGAGGTTATCAGCCCTGTTGTATCCGTTCTCCAAGCAGTACACCGCTTTATCGTACGCCCATTCCAGATGTTCTTTACATACTACCATGTCAGGATCGAACAACTGGAAAAAGCGATCGTGCTCGCCCCTGAATTCTTCCACTCGTACGATAAGCTCATCCAGATTTATATCCTCTTCACACTCAGCACCGAATACATCGATCATCGTTTTCCTCTGTTATCTCGATCTTGATATTATTTGGTTCTTCCACACCCTTCAGTGATTTTATCATGCCTTTGATAGAGTTCTTCACGAATGACGCAGGGAAGGGACTCAGATAGACATCCTTGCCATCGATTTTCATTTTCACACCGGACGTATCGATATTCTCACATCCGTCGAGCGGTTTCTCACCTTTATAGACAGCTCTAGCGAAATCCCAGCAGCTAGGATATCCGCATTTCCCACAATCAAGACCAGGAAGTTGGTTGTAAACACCTGCAATCTCGATCTCTTCTACCGTTTTTTCTACCAAATCATCTATGTCTAGATCGTCCGCAGTATCTAAACGAGTAGCTAGATCTATTTCGTCGAACGTTTCATCCTTCATACCTTCTATTACAACGATATCGAATTCTTCAAGATCACATATCACCGAGATTATGTCCTGGGGGTCCATATCGGATCCATAGATGAACGATGTCTCACTGGGTGTGGAGAACACAACCAATTCGGACCCGGCTTCTCTCATCTTCCAGGTGTCCGTCCCCTCGTTGTCCATGCCGTGATCACCTTTGGTGTGTTTTACGCTCGCGGTCTTATATCCTTTCTCCGATAATATTCGTATCAATTGAGTAACTATACCGGTTTTACCCGTTTTCTTTTCCCCTGAGATCGATATGACCGGTATCTTATCCATCTTCATCCCTCATCTTATAGCTCAAAACCGGATTTTTGACCGCTCTGGTTTCATCCACTCTTTTCACTGCCGTATTCTGCGGAGCGTTCTTAAGGAGTTCTGGATCTTCGTTCACGATCGTTTCCATGATCTCTGCAAAGGCGTCCAGCGTTTCCTTTCTTTCTGTTTCCGTAGGCTCTATCATCAGCGCTTCTTCAACTATGAGAGGAAAATAAACCGTAGGTGCATGCTGTCCGTAATCCAGCAGCCGCTTAGCGATATCCACGGTTTTCACTCCTTTATCCCTCATGCACTTGCCAGAGAGGACGAATTCGTGCTTTTTTAGTGACTTATAGGGCATATCGAGTATCTTCTCCAGCTTACTTCTGAGATAGTTGCTGTTCAACACGGCCCTTTCAGAAGCGGAAGTCAAACCTGGCCCCCCGTTCCTCAATATATAGCAGTAAGCCTTGAGCAGCACGATCCAGCTGCCGTGGAATCCTTTCACACGACCGATCGAATTTTCCAGATCGTAGTCTAGATAGTATCGTCCATCATCTTTAGAAACTATCGGAGTCGGTAGGTAAGAACGCAGTTTCTCTACCACGCCCACCGGTCCAGCCCCGGGTCCGCCTCCACCGTGTGGAGTGCTGAAGGTTTTATGAAGGTTGAAGTGCATGATATCGAAGTTCATCATTCCAGGGTTGGTCTTACCCATGATAGCGTTCAAGTTTGCTCCGTCATAGTAGAGCAACCCACCGGCTTCGTGCACGATGTCAGCTATCTCACAAACGTCTTCTTCGAAAAGACCTAGCGTATTCGGATTTGTCAGCATGAAAGCAGCGGTCTTATCAGAAACGGATTCCTGGAGTGCTTTTAGATCCACACAACCTTCGTTGGATGGTATCTCCACGGTGCGGTATCCGAGCATGGCTGCACTGGCAGGGTTCGTTCCGTGAGATGTATCCGGCAGCACGATCTCGTTCCTTCCTTCGTCGCCGTTCCTCTTGTGATACTCGTTAACTATCATCAGACCCGTTATCTCCCCGTGAGCCCCGGCTCCAGGCTGTAACGTGACAGCGTCCATGCCTCCGATCTCAGCCAAGAAATTCTGCAGTTCGTACATTATCTGCATCGTGCCCTGGATGGTATTTTCCGGTTGATATGGATGTATATCTATGGACTCTTTTTCCCCGGCTAGAAGTTCCGAGTATTTGGGATTGAATTTCATGGTGCATGAACCCAATGGATAGAACCCGGAATCTACTCCGTAGTTCATCTGAGATAGTCGTGTATAGTGCCTTACGACCTCGTACTCCGGTATGTCCGGTATCATGGGAGCCTTCTTTCTGCTTATCTTATCTGGAAGCGGGTTATCTTCTATTTCCCTCTCAACAGCGTGTTCTTCAAGAAGCAGATGCTTCTCATATCTCGCCTGTCTGTAATCGCTCATCCTTTCACCTCCTGAAGTACTTGGATGAATTTGTCGATGTCTTCTTCTCCGTTGATCTCTGTTGCCGCTGTCAGTAATGCAGAATCCATACCATCATACTTTCCACTGATATCTACACCCGGTATGAGCTCCACTTTTGATGCTCTCTCCATGAATGCATCCATATTATCGACATCGAAAGCGAACTCGTTGAAGAATTCACCGGAAAAACGAGGCGCATTGTATCCGTCCAGAGAATCGATCTTTTCTTTTAATGCATGGGCATTTTCGTAACACCTCTTGGCGACGGATTCAAGTCCTTTCCCTCCTTTCAAAAATAAGTGAACCGCCGAAGCTAGAGCCATCAGAGCTTGGTTAGTACATATGTTGGATGTCGCTCTTTCTCTCCTGATGTGCTGTTCTCTTGTCTGAAGGGTCATGCAGTAAGCGGTGTTCTCGTCGGCATCTACCGTTTCTCCGATGACCCTTCCAGGCATCTTCCTGATGTGCTTTCTTCTAGTAGCAAATATCCCAACGGTGGGACCGCCGAAAGACGGTGGTATACCGAAGGGCTGGCTGTCTCCAACGACTATGTCCGCACCCCATCCTGAAGGAGGTCTCATCAATGATAAGACCAAGGGGTTCGTCCCTGCGATCAATACGGTCTTATGATCTTCTTTCATATCCTTGAAATAGTCCAGGTCGGACTCCAGTATGCCGAAAACATTGGGTGTTTCTACATATAACGCAAGTATCTCATCGGACATCTTGGATTTCAGGTCTTCCTTGTCGATCTCTCCCGTGTCTTTATCGAAATTTACGTAGTCAACATGGAAGTCCATACCGCGGAGATAGTTGTTGAACACCTCGGGTTTCTCCCAGTGGATGTTCTTGGGCACTAAGATCTTCTTTCTCTTCCTTTTACCGATCCTAGCCGCCATCATGAGCGCTTCTGCCGAAGCGGTATGGTAATCGTACATGCTGCAGTTGGCTGCATCCATGCCCGTGAGCTCACAGATGAGGCTCTGGTATTCAAAGAGAGCCTGCAGTATCCCCTGGCTTATCTCCGCTTGATAGGGGGTATAGGATGTATAGAACTCCGACCTTCCGATCATCTCGAAAACCGAGGAGGGTATGAAATGTTTGTAGATCCCCCCCCCGATGAAACTGGAGTGATCGGATAATGGCTTGTTTTTCCCTAAGATATCGGTCACCCTGCCGATGACTTCCATCTCACTCAGACCTTCAGGCAGATCTAGGTTTTTTCTAACTTCTGAAGGTATGTCTTCAAATAGATCGTCTATGTCTTCCATCTCTAATTGCTCGAGCATCTCTTCGGTTTCTTCCATGAACACACCGCAGATGGCATATGTAAGCATGTAAAAAGGTTTTCGTAATCTATACAAAAAATCTTTTAAAAGGAGTAAACCTTGGTCATACGATGAGAACGGAAATAGAGGAGGAAGTGCTGGAACGGGTAAAACCCGACGAAGATGAAAGAAAAGAGATCATCCAGGCAGCTTCAGATCTCAAGGACGAGATAACTGAGATAGCCGGTGAAGACCTAACGCCGATACTGGTAGGCTCGGTTGCTAAGGGTACTTTTACAAAGAAACCGGATATCGATATGTTCGTGCTTTTTCCTCTGGAATACTCGAAAGAGAAGATGGCCGAGATCGGGCTGGAGATAGGCGAAGAACTGCTGGAGAACACTGTAAAAAAGTACGCTGAGCATCCATATACGTACGGCACGTACAAGGGCTACGATGCCGACATCGTTCCATGCTACACTTTAGACAGCATAGAAGCCATGAAATCTTCGGTCGATAGGACTCCACTGCACACGGAATATATAAGAGCCAATCTGCTCGAAGAGAAAAAAGACGACGTGATACTGTTAAAATCCTTCTTGAAAGGTATCGGTGCCTACAGCGCCGAATCTCGAGTAAGAGGATTTTCTGGCTACTTATGTGAACTGCTGGTCATTTATTATGGGGGCTTTAGAGAGGTCCTCGAATCGGGAAGAGGATGGAAGAAAGGACATAGGATCGAATTAGTCGAAAGTGATGGAAAATTCGACGAACCGCTCGTGGTTATAGATCCAGTTGATCCGGCTCGGAACGTAGCTTCAGCTCTTTCGGGATACAATCTTTTTCTGTTCGTGTACGCTGCAAAACAATATTTAGAAGATACAAAGATAGAATTTTTCTTCCCTGATGAGGTAAAGTCTAGAACCGATGAAAAATTGAAAGGACTTTGGAAAAGCAGGGGGACTTATCTTATAGCATTGCAGTTCAAGAAGCCGGACGTTGTAGAAGATAACCTATACCCACAGGTTCAAAAGGCCGAAAGAAACCTTGTCAAGCAGATGGAGGAAAACGATTTTGATCTTTTCCACTCGGATTACTTCGTCCTGGATGATTCCGTTCTCATCATCATGGAATTGAACGAGGGTCAGTTGTGTCAGATGGAGAAACACATTGGCCCACCTGTATGGCACAGCCATTCCGTCAACTTCTCGAAAAAATACGGTGACGATATCTACATAGAGAACGGTAGGCTCATGGTCGATCGAGCAAGGAAGAATCCAACCGCCGTCGACGTGATCGATGAAACCGTTAAGAACATCGATATGGGTAGCGACATCAACCCGATCTTAAAGGTGGACATGAAGATACTTGAGAACGAGAGGTTGATCGAAGGGCATCCAGTGCCCATGAATCGTTTCTTCGACCGGAATTTTCCGTGGGAAAGGGACGACTCGAGCTAGATTAGTGATTATTTTAAGAAAGATATCGGATATTGTTCGATAGTCGTACCATAAATAACCTAAATAGCTATCTTCATTCTTATGAAAAAAGAGGGAATAATATGAAAATGAAATTAATGATAGTTTTGGTTTGCGTCATTTTATTGATGGGAGTCTCGTTGGTGATTTCGAACGCCGAAAAAACGGATATTATTACCAACGAAAAAGAATCGGAAACAGTATATGGATCCCGGCCCATGAAGCAGAAAGAATTCTATCTTTATTCCACAGATAGAGCGGTAGATATAGGCAACAAAACGACGAAACAGATATACAATACGACTTCTCCTTTCACCGGAGACGGGAACGCAGTCAAGGACAGTACTTTTAAAGTCGTTGCACAGTGGTACCTTTTTCCACAATTAGCTGGAAATCTTACGTTAGACGGTGAAACTAACATAACCATGTGGGCTAGGAAAACAACAGGCACTCCCACAGATGCAGATATACATTATTATTTATACGAGGTCACACCCGAAGGTGATGAAACACAGATCGCATACAATGGTGGACTTGATTCGACGACGTTTCCGGACAACGACTGGAAAAAGATCTATGGCGATATGAATATAGACAATTACAGTGTTTCTAAAGAATCTACCATTAAGATAGAATATGTCCTGTGGGGTAATGCAAACTGCAATTATTCAATAAGCTGGGGTAATAAAACTAGAGATTCACGTCTCACTTTACCTTCAAGAAACTATATCAAGGTTGAAGATGTTTACACCGTTGACCACGAAGGAAACGTAACATCAACTTTCTCTCCGGAGGAAAACAATAAAAATATCACCATCAAAGCCACCGTTACCGATCCTTTCGGAGGTTACGACATAGAATGGGTCAATCTAACATTGACTGGTCCGTCAGGAACGATCATAGATTCTGTTCCACTACACCCACAGAATAAAACATATGGTTTCTTCAATACGTTCGAAAGCAGATATGAAGTGCTGTGGAATTACAGTAACCATCCCGATGGAACTTACAATGTTAACGTCAGTGCCGTGGATAACACGGGTCTGCGTTCGTGGTATAATACCGGCGATTTCGGGGGGCACGATGTCTATGGACATCACGAGTTCATTATAGCGGGATTGGATCATTTCGTAAATTTCAGGATTGTGGACGATCAGGATAACATACTGCCGAAAACGACGGTTTTGCTGAGAGTCGAAGGGGACGTTAGAATATTCTCACAGAATGAAACCGACGGCAGCGGTATTACTAATATAAGTTTAGCCGCCGTGAATTACACTATTTCTATCATTTGGCAGGACGTCGAAGTAAGTGTCAACAGGTCGATAGACGTTAGTGTGACCGGGAACAGAACGGGGGATGATCCTTACAACTTGACCGCCGGTGTTTTCTATCCCACCATAAAGGTATCGGACGCCGACGGTTACGTGGTGGAGGATGCTAACGTGTATGTTACCCACCCGAACGGTACTACGAGCATAACTCCGCTGCGAACCGATCAGAACGGCGAGATAGACCTTATACAAACCGCCGAGGGAGGATATACACTTAATGTAGAATGGAACGGTAGAGCGGTTGGTGAGAGAGATGTTTTCATAGATTCATCCGATATCTTCGATATCACGGTGGACATCTACAACATAGAACTGAACGTCAAGGATACGGAAGGCGACCCCGTTTCAAACGCTTTGGTGGTATTTTATTATAACGATACGATGGTCGCCGCGGACAGTAGGCTGACCAACACGAACGGCATCGCACGATCACGACTCCCCGGTGCAGATTATCTATTAGAGATAACCTGGAACGACGTGGAGGTATACGGCGATGTGATAACGGTCGACTCCAGTGGAACGATGACGGTAACGGCTAAGATATACAAAGTCACGATCAACGTTTTGGATTCCGAAGGCGACCCCCTATCGGATGCTTCCGTTGGAGTCCGTTATACTGAGACAGGTAGGAATATGGGTTCTGTTACAACCAATATGGAAGGGAAAGCTTTCATCAAACTCGCTGGAGGGAATCATCGATTCGAAGTGAGTTGGATAAACACATTGGTAGCTACTGAAGAGGAGGTGATAAGCCAGACGAATACGGATGTTACCATCACTACCGATGTTTATCATCTGAACATCATCGCGGTGGACAATACGGTGGATGCCAACCCACTCGTCAATGCAAGCGTGTCCGTGATGATCGATGGAGAAGTTGTCGACGTGGGCATGACAGACGAACAAGGAGAATATGTATCTAAACTCCCTGCGACCGATGTTAATATCCTCATCGACTGGAAAGGTATAAACGTCTATGATAATGGGAGTATAACGGTCCAAGCTAGTGAGGATTTCACGGCTGTCTGCGACGTTTATTACTTGGATATATCGGTAGTTGATTCCCAGGACAACGGTGTCGAAGATGTAAGTTTATCCATAATACATGACGGTGAACTCATCGAAAGCGGTATATCGGATCCATCCGGTCTTTTAAGGGTCAGACTCCCAGTAGAAAACTTCACTATCGAAGGAAGCTGGAAAGATGTATCTATCGGTACCGTGGATCACCAGATGGTTGGTTCACAAGGGGATAATTCAGTTACTTTGTATGCTGATATCTACGATCTCGAGATGACCGTAGTCGATGACATGGGAGAAAGCGTATCTGAAGCCACAGTCAATCTATTACTGAACGGTGAAAATGTGTTCACCGGTAAATCCGACACACAAGGTGTGGTATATCTAAGGATCCCTAAGGAAACATACCAAGTTAACTTATATTGGAAAGGGTTCAACGTAAAAAATACCGATCTCACAGTTGATACGGACAAGAACGTCACCATCGATTTGGATATATACCACGTTAGATTAGTTGCAGAGGATTCTCAAGACAGTCCGATCTCGCAAGCGGAGATAGTGGTAGAATACAATGGAGGGACCTTTTCCAGCGGTTTCACTTCTAGCCTCGGTGAGTACCCTGTGAAGATACCTCATTTCGACTTTACTATAACCATCAAGTGGCAGGGGGTAACGGTTCACCAGAGCGTTAAAACGATGGAGTCAAGCGGAGATATACCCTTGGCATGTGATGTTTATTATCTGACCGTATCCGGCGAGGATTCGAGAGAGAATCCAGTAACCGGTCTTTCCGTTTCAATTTACCATTCTGACTTACCCGCAGGTATGGACATGATAAATGAAAAGGAATTCAGTGAACAAAACACATTCAGGTTGCCCGGAGGCGGGTTGAGATTAGAGGCTTACTGGAGGGGTATTAAAGTAGCGGATACAAACTATGACCTATCACAGGACTCGAATCACACCATCGCCTGCGAGATCTTCTATCTACAGTTAACGGTGACGGATTCTGAAGGAACCGTTCTCGACGGTGCCAACGTGATAATGAAAGATAAGGGTGGGACAACTTTCGCTACTCTTTCGACGGAACACGGTATAGCTGTACCGAGATTACCCAAAGGAGACTGGACAGCGAACATTTATTGGAAAGGTAAACGGGTAGGAACCGAGGATATATCCAATTTGAACACAGATAAACAAACCTCGGTGGGCACATCAGTGCACTATATCAGGTTGACCGTCAAGGGAAAAGACGGTCCTGTTAGCGGGGTCGAAGTTACCTTGTACGATAGTTCGGGTAACGTGGTCGCAACGAACACTTCTAATTCAAAGGGTAAAGTATCGTTCGCACAGATAGTCGAAGGTGATTACTCCGTAGAAGCCAGGTTGAAAAAGACCCAGATGATGACCGACATAGAACAGGATAAGTCGGAAGACGTATCACTTGACGGCAGCAAGGAAATGACTGTCAACTTTGAAGATTATCCGAGACCGATTTACACGACAAATCTATTCTATGTGGCATTACTCTTCGTAGTGGTAATAGCCGCGGGGGTAGTATTGATAGCCAAAAAGAAGGAGGTGATCTTGTGAAAAAATTATTGATTGCTGGACTGTTGATTACAATGTTGTTGATAATTGCAGGTAGCTATAATTCAGGGAACCTAAACGAGCCCGAGATGATGTCATCTAATGATACGATACTTGAAGATATAACAGCTTCTGACGATGAAGTAAAAACAAAAACCTTATACTATCACAATGAAACATCTTCACTCTCGGGGAGTGATTATCAGATGAACACGACCATGGGAACGAGTGAACGCGAAGTGATCGAAACCGGAGGGTCGAGAACATTAACTTGGGATCTCGAACCTAACTTCGTTGATAATTTTCACATAAACGGTACGTTAACAACATATATCTGGATTAGGATCACTGACACACCCGGCGGTACAAATAAGTTGGATAACTTTATCTTAGATGTGGACGAGATAAACGGTACATCCGGTTCATGGGAGAGCGATATATGTTACAAGGAATCAGGACAGATTACGAACATACCCGGTCACTATGTAGAACTATCTCAAAGCTGTGATGGCATAGATAAGATCATCCCAAAAAATAACTCTATCAGGGTGAACATCACCTTAAATAAAGCGGTTGAACCAACTCTTTATATCGCTTTCGGAAACGAAAGTTTTCCCAGCAGACTCGAGGTTGAGACCCCTACCCACATCGATATAGACTCGTTCAAAGTGCTCAATTACACCTACGATGAGAACTATACGTTCCCGCTCTCCGCTTCCGACCACACCATACATTTCAACACGACCATAACGAATCCCTTCGGTGGATACGATATCAAATGGGTTAACTTGACTCTGGAAGGTCCAAACGGTACGGTTTTCGAGGATGAGCCCATGATAAAGGTTTCCGGGAATTCGACCACCTACGTCAACAATTACACCTATCCATGGGATTACGGGGGAGCGTCGGAAGGTGAGTACACCGTCACCCTGGAAGCAGTGGACAACACAGGCTACCACTACAGATACCCAGATCATCCGGACGACGAAACCTATGGTGGTCATCTCGAGAGCGAAAGCAAAACGTTCTTCATCGGCGGAAAACTGTATTTCGTTAATTTCAAGACCATCGATTCCATGGACAACCCCTTGGATGGTGCTAGGGTCGAGATCGATTCTCAAGTTGGCGTATACGTTACACATAACTACACCAACGAAACCGGTTATCTTAATATCACACTGAGAGGAGGTAATTACAGCATCGAGGTCTATTGGCAGGACGTATTAGTCAACGAAACCGTCATCGAAGTCGATATGGATGTAACATGGAACAATCCAGTGACTTTGAACTGCGACGTATTCTACCCTCAGTACAAGGTTCTTGATTCTGCACACAAGGGAGTAAACAGCGCTAACCTGTTCATCGGTCATCCGAACGGAACCCTGCTAAAAGCGATAACGGATAAATCTGGATATGCATCTATCGATCAATTACCGATAGGAAATTATTCTATAAAAACTGAATGGCTGGGCAGAGAGGTCAATTCTACGGTACACCGTGTAGATTCCAACGACCAGTTCACCATAAACGGGAACATATATTACTTGACGGTAACGACTAAGGACCAAAATGATGTCGCGGTGCCCGATGTTCACACCATCGTCACGTTCAACGATACCCAGAGTACAGCAGACGCTGACCTGACGGACAACGAAGGTAACGTCACCTTTAGGCTGCCGTGGACGGAGAGCGGCTTCGGTTACAATCTCACGTTTAGATGGCACGGAGTGAACGTTGGAAATGTTTCGAATTGGGATTTAACAGATAACAGGAGCGAAGTGGTCGTTTTGGAGATATACTACGTTGATTTCCACACCGACGATTCGCTCAGTGAAGACCTTGAGAACGTACTGCTAGCGGCATATACCGATGAAACGGACGCTTTCGCAAACAGTGGAGAGACGGACGACTCCGGAGACGTTACCATCAGATTGCCTTTGGGAGACCACACCATAGAAGCGTACTGGCGAGGTGTCCTTGTAGGTACAGCAGGAATAACGGTACAGGCGGGTATGCCGGAGGTACAGATACAGTGTAGTGTTTATCACATAACGTTCAGGCTTGTAGATAGCAGGGAAATTCCTCTAGAGAACGGAAGAATATCCGTCGAACATCCATCGGCTGGTATCTTGTACAGCAACGTATCCAACGAAAACGGTGAAGCCTATGCACGCCTGCCTGGTTCGAATGTTGACATCACAGTTAGCTGGAAGGGTGCGGAGGTATATTCTCAGAGCACCACTCTGGATGCGAATGGTGATATGGATATATCATGTGAAGTATATTATCTATCGATAAAAGCGGTGGACGACGTAGGCGAGCCTTTGGAGAACGCCAGGATCGAATATATTCTTGGGACTGATAGGTTGAACAGCGTTGTGACGGATGCAGACGGTAACACACCGGAATCTAGATTGCCAGGGGTTTCCATCGATGTGTATGCCTATTGGAAAAATATCGAGGTTTACCACGATTCATTATCCATAACCGACAATGATAATAAGACCATAGCCACCAGTGTATATCATCTAGATATCGAACTTTTGGACAGCCAGGATATCGTTATATCTGGTGGTGAGATAGAGATCTATCACCATGGAGCGTTTATGGATTCGGATATAACCGATGAGAACGGGTTGGCTCAAGCGAGGCTGCCCGGTGAAACACACCGATTCATCGTTACGTGGAAAGGTGTAAATATATACGATTCGGACATAACTGTGGATCACTCTGGAACGTACACCATAAATGCGGTCGATGTATATTATGTAACTCTCAGATTCGTGGATTCAAGAGGTGAAACGGTCAACAGTGCGTCGGTCGATGTGAGCGTATACGGAAAGAACCTGATTTCCGGTGTAAGTGACGAGAACGGCTATTTCTCCTTCAGAACACCTACTCCATTCGATTCGGACGGGACAGTTGATCTGCTAGTCCATTGGAAGAACGTTAATGTGTTCGAATCCAGTATAACAGTATCGGAATCCATACTGTCACCCGATCATATGGATATAAATCTACAGATATACTACATTGAATACAAGATAACAGACGTCGAAGGAGTACCTATAGAAAAAGCTCTCATCAAGAACCTACATTCGGAACTGCCTCTGGGAAGTAACACACTAGCAAGATATTTGACCGACGGAAACGGCAGTGTTGTAATGAGATCGCCTCGCGGGGAACAAACGATCACTGTGTTCTGGAACGACATAAAGATACACAACGAGATTATAAACCTAGATGGAGACGCGACGATGGATGTACAGGGAAACGTGTATTATCTTACAGTAGATGTTTTGGACGATGATCAACAAACTCTCGAAGATGCATTGATCAGAGTTTCCTATCTGGATAGAGATAAACTTTATGAGTCTAATTACTCCGATGAGAACGGTCGGGTCACGTTTAGGATACCCGCTTCAGAATGGGATATCTATGTTACATGGCTTGGCAGCCCGATATATGAAGACACGGTCAACGTCACTAACAGTGAGGAAAGCTGGCATCTTGATGCTCGGAGCGATGTTTATTATTTGACGGTGGTAACCGAAGATACAGACGGGAAACTTTCCGGCGTATATGTCGTAGTTGAAAGCGGTGATAGGATTTGGAGTGGATACACCGAGAACGGAGAATATACTTTCAAACTACCGGCTGGGGACGATTACACCATAAAAGCTGCATTTAAAACAACATACATGTTAACGGAGGTCGACCTAGATGAGAGTAAAGAAGTCACGTTATCTTCGACCGGGGAAGAAAAGGTAGAGTTCGGTGGATATCCGATACCAGTGTACAAAACGAACCTCTTCTACGCATTGGCTGCACTGTTGATATTGTTAGTACTTATCGGACTCGCTTACTGGAAAATCGGTGCTCCTCATGTAGAAATGGCAGAAGATGAAGAGCTTTACGAAGAAGATTTCGAAGGAGATTACGAAGAAACATCGGAACCCGAAGACTTTGATGGATCAGGAGAAGAGATGTTAGAAATAGATGAGAACGATGATGTAATCGATTCTGAACAGACCTAAAATGTCTTCAGAGATATAGCGGGTTCATGCGGACCCGTTATACAATCGATTCCTTAAGCTCGGCAAGATCACTGCCTGGCGATCTACCACCGAAGATAGCCGAGCCGGCTACTAGTACATCTGCACCCGCCTCGACGACTGACGGAGCCGTTTTAGGCGAGATCCCCCCATCGACTGATATCTCTAGGTCTAATTCATGTTCCTGGACGTAGTCAGAAGCTTTCTTGATCTTCGGGACGACCTCCACCATGAAACCCTGCCCACCGAACCCTGGATTGACTGTCATTATAAGGAGTAGGTCTATCTCATCCAATACATCCGTGATCGTCTCGAATTCAGTTGGTGGGTTGATGCTTAGTCCGGACTTAACACCTCTGTCATTTATCTCCCTTACAGCTTCTCTTATCTCATCAACATCTTTGAAAGACTCGGCGTGTACTGTGATCATATCCGACCCACAATCCACGAAATCATCGATATAATCCCTTGGATGTGAGATCATCAGGTGTGTATCGAATATCTGGTCCGTTATTGGTCTGATCTTCTTTATCACACACGGTCCAAAGGAGATGTTCGGTACGAAGTGACCGTCCATGATGTCCAAGTGGAGCATCTCCGCGTTCCTGACCGCTTCGATAGACTCCTCTAGACATGAAAAATCAGCTGATAACAGTGATGGAGATATTTTCACTTTCTTCATCTACACTCCCCCGAATCTCTTCTTGAATAAGAACTTGAAGTTCTTCCAGCCGTCCCCCCAGGACTGTATCTTAGCTTCTCCCTTACGCTGTCTCAAATTGATCGGGACTTCCGCATAATGCAGCCCCTTCTTTACAGCTTCGATCTTGATCTCCTCGGAAAAGGGCATGCCGTCGCTGGTCAGATGCATGTGTCTCAGTGCCGATTTTTTAAAAACCCACATCCCGGATTGAGAATCTTTTAGATGTATCCCGAAAAGTATGTTCGCTGTCGTCTTCAACACCCAGTTACCGAATCTGTGTTTTGCGGTCATAGCATCTGAAGACACGTTGGACAATCGATCGGTAGTGATAAAGTCGTAGCCCTCCACCTCTATCATTATCACCATCTTGGGAATGTCCTTTGCCGGGTAGGTGCAGTCAGCATCCAATGTAGCGATTATCTCACCCCTGGCTTTTTCGAATCCCGTCTTATATGCACGACCGTATCCCCTCCTGGGTTCGTCTATAACTCGTGCACCTTTCGCTCTAGCTATCTCTCTCGTCTTATCGGTGGATTCCGTATCGACTATCAGCACTTCGTAATCTCTACCCGATAAGGCCTGATTGGTCTCGTCCATGACCTCTCCGATTGACTCTTCTTCGTTCATTGTGGGTATTACAACAGATACTTTCATGACAACACCTTTCAAAGTAAGGTCCTTTATAATAATTTCCTATCTATTCTCATTTTTTCAGAGGTTTATCGGATTCACCCGGTCTGGTCCCCCAGAATTTACATGCGATGTATCCTGCGAAAGCCGGGATCATCCTCAAGCCGTACCAGAAAGTGAGTTTGTGCCTTATCATATCCCCGGGAGAGTATTCACTCCACAACTTACCGTGCTTCATGGTGAGCTGCTTCCTGCCGAATCCGTTCCAGAACGCCTGTTTGAAGAAGCCGAAGAAACTCCCCCTGGTTCTGTGATAAACGATGGCGTTCTCGTTATGACCGATTGTGGCACCCGATTCCACCGCTCTATAATTTAGATCGATATCCTCGGCAGTTTGAAACCAAGGGTCGAACCCGCCTATCTTCCTGAATACTTTTTTGTGGTAAACGAGATTGCAGCTTGGATACGTGACGTCGTACCCTTTGTGTATCAGTTCTACCCTCTCCAGCTTCTCGAAGGCGTGATAACCGATCTGGATCGTTTTGCCGGCAACGATATCGTACTTTTTAGCCGTCTTTCTTATCTCCTTTGCCCAGAAAGGATTCACGATCTCGTCCCCGTCTATGAAACCAAGTAGTTCTCCTTTGGCTTTCTTCGCACCGTAGTTGCGGCCCTTACCTCTTGTTCCACCCTGTATATATAAATGAACAAAATCGTACTCATCAGAATATTTTCTTACTATTTCCTGGGTCCTGTCATCGCTGTGTGCATCTACAACGATCACCTCAATCGGACCTTCTTGGACTACCAGACTGTCCAATAGATCGGGCATGTCACGCTCCTCGTTCTTTACCGTGATTATTATGCTGATGAGCATCTGTTCAGCCATATAAATTGAACTTTATAATATAGTTTGGGGGCATGAATAATTTTATAATACCATGAGATATTTGTGGTGTCAGGTGTAAGAAGTTGGAAAAGAACTCACCGGTCTCGATAATATTGAACTTCTACAACGAGGAAGACAACCTTGAAGAATGTTTAGATTCTATAAAGGACCAGACATACACCAATTTCGAGATCATAGCGGTGGACGACGGTTCGACGGATGATTCATCTCATGTTGTGAAAAGCTATTCTAAATACATGGATATAAAGATGTATAAAACACCCCATGTTGGCATAAAAAAAGCCAGGAAAGGCGGTGTAAAGAAGAGCTCTGGAGAGATCGTCCTTGTGGTTGACGCTGATGAGATTCTAGAGCCCGATTTTATGATGGAGATCGTCAGAACTTTTGACGATAAAGAAGTAGGGGCTGTAGGAGGGATACTCAAATCCGTGGGCGAAGGATGGGTAACCGATGCCTACGGTGTGCTTAACGAGATATTCTACAAGCTGAGGAAAAACGAAGAGAGAGAAGCCGACTGGATACAGGGAGGTTGTTCTGCCTACCGCCGTGAGGCTCTGGAGGACGTAGGCGGTCTGGCGGATGCCAAGGTGAGTGCCGATAAGGATATCTCGTGGAAGATGTCAGACGCGGGGTGGAAAGTGATATTGAACGAAGATGCAGTGGCATATCATAAAGATCCTCAGACGTTGAGATCCGTGATGAGGAGGGAATACAACATCGGCAAAAGGGAGTACTGGTTGTTGAAGGAACATAAAGGCAGGAAGGGGTGGAAGGAGTGGAGTCGGTTCTATCCGCTTGTTGGGATACTGATATTGATTTTTTTATTTGTACCCTTCATCTTTTCTTATCTCTTTATTATACTGATACTGGGGTTGATCTTAACTCTGATATATCTCGGTAAATTGATGCATAACAATATTGATGAGGCTGGTTTTATCATCACAATAAAAGCCTGGGTCGTATTGAATCTTATCAACTTAGCATGGAGTATAGGTTATATAACATCTGCAATTTGTAGATGAACATCATTAGTGGTACAAATGGTAAAAGTAGCCATGGTCTTAAAAAGCGACATCGAAAACAAAAGTGGTCGAAACGAAAAGATGAGGTCTAGATTTAGAGCAATTAAGAAGGAGGGTTGGAATGTAAAAACATTTGTTTTGAATGAGCCGGATAGCGATAATGACCTATTCAAGATGTTGTACGTTTTTATCAAATCCTTCATTGTATCGATGTGGATCAAAGAATTTTTTAATGGTGATGATAAAAATATAGTATGTACCATGAATTCACCGTCATATCTGCACATCCCAGGCTTGATTTTAAAGAAGTTTGGATCTGATATATATTGGGTAGCAGAGTTCCGTGATGCGATGTGCGAGGAACCTTATTTTTCGATGAAGTACCCTGCGACTAGAAAATTAAATAGATTGATAGAGGGGCCGACAGTTATAAATTCTGACCTTATCTTGAAAGGTAAAGGCAGCCAGTGTAGCGATGAATACTTCGAGATAAATTATGGTATGGGAGATAAAGTCAAGTTAACGTCATATCAAGGATATGACCTAGAGAAGTTTAAAGATATAAGCCCCAAAGAATTCGAAAAATATACTATAACCTACGCTGGACGTTTCTACAATGGATGGATCGAACCGAGTAATTTTCTAAGAGGATTCAAGAGATTCGTTGTACGTACAAAATTAACCCCCGAAGATATTCAAATATTGTTCTATCAAAAGGGGATGGACGAAAAGAATTTAAAATTAATTAAGGAACTTGGATTATCTGAATATATTGATATAAACGGATACGTGGAAACCAACGAGATAATATCGATAATGAAAGGTTCTGACCTATTGATGTATATCACAGGTTCAGGAAAATCTAATAAAAAGATGATCCATTCAAAGTTTTGGGATTACATAGTTTCGAGATCGGACATTTTATTTCTGACAAAGAAGGGATATAAAGTAAACTTCTATGCAGGTAAGTTCAAATTAGGATACTTGGCAGATGAAGATGATCCAGCTGAGATCTCTAATAAGTTGAAAGAAGCGTATTATGATCCCAAAGAAACTTATGTAAGTAATGAGAAGATGGATAAAATATTTAATAGAGATATTTACAATGAAGTTTTTGTAAAGAGATTAAAAGAAATAACAGATGGATAACCAAAGATTTTTAAATATAAGATATATGGATGATATTATGGATAAGATCAATGTTGCAGAGCCTTCGGTGGATGAAGAAGAATTGAAAGCACTAGAAGAGGTTCTATACTCTGGGTATTACGTCAGTGGCCCTAAGGTAAAAGAGTTTGAAAAGAGATTTTCAGATTATTGTGGAACTGAATATGCAGTTGCTACGAATTCAGGTACAGCTGCAATACATATAGCATTGGCTGCTTATGGAATAGGTCCAGGAGACGAAGTGATAGTACCTGCTCTTACATTTTTCTCCACTGCAACTGCAGTGATACATCAAAATGCCATTCCGATATTCGCGGATATCGATAAAAAATCGTACAATATAAGTCCGGCGGACATTGAAGATCGTATTACCGATAAAACAAAAGCCATCATACCCGTTCATCTTTATGGGAATCCTGCCGAAATGGATAAGATAATGGATATAGCGAAGGAGAATGATCTCATCGTTATCGAAGATTGTGCTCAAGCTCACGGGGCTGAGTACAGAGGTAAAAAAGTTGGCAGCATAGGTGATAGTTCCTGCTTTTCGTTTTTCGCGACAAAAAACATGACTACTGGTGAGGGGGGGATAATTTTGACAGATGACAAAAAAATAGCGGACCTATCCAGAAAGATAAGGAGTCATGGTATGTCGGACAGAGATACACACGAACTACTCGGGTATAATTACAGGATGAATGAATTTGAAGCAGCTATAGGTCTCGTTCAATTGAGAAAATTGGATGAATTCAACAAAAAAAGAAAGGATAATTCTTATTATATCTATGATAGGATAGACGATATCGACTGGATAATAATACCGGAGATCGAACCTTATGTCAAGCCAGCATTCTTCTGGTGTCCCATACAAGTAGATGAAGAAAAATTAGATATGGAGACAAAGGAATTAAGGTCAAAACTGATCGATTTGGGTGTGGAAACAAGGCATAGATATGTTTCACCTATGAACCAGCAAAAGATGTTGTTGGAACAGAATGCATACCCAAATAGATGTCCGTTTTCCTGTCCTTACTATGGAAAAGAGATAGATTATTCTCAGTTCGAATATCCTAATACGGAAGAGATCGCCGGTAAAATGCTGGGTTTACCAAATCATCCAAAACTTAAAAAAGGAGAATTGGATAAGGTTGTTGAAGTACTACATGAAATCTAGAGTGATAAAATGAATGTATTAGTTACTGGAGGAGCAGGATATATAGGATCTAACGTAGTTGAAGAACTAATAAAACACGGGCATCACCCGATCGTATTCGATGCATTTTTCTGGGGAAAAGATGCAATAGAACCCTTCTCAGATGATATTACGGTAGTAGAGGGGGATTGCAGGAATTCTAAGGATGTTATATATGCTCTCGAAGATGCCGAAGCAGTACTGCACCTTGCAGGTATTGTTGGTGAGGCAGCTTGTTTAAAGAACCCAAAAGCTCACTTTTCTATAAACGTTGAGAGCACTAGAACATTGATCAACTGCTGTACCGATCCAGCACTGGATCTTACGAGAGACTTTATCTATTCATCATCATGTTCCGTTTACGGCAATGTCCACGGTATGTATTCAGAGGTTAAAGAGGGGACACCTACACATCCATTATCCGCGTATGCCAATGCAAAATTGAGATCAGAGAACATAATATTAGATAGAGGTAAAGAAGTCCCACACTTCCATCCGACGATACTTCGGCTTTCAACTGTGTTCGGTTGGTCTAAAAGACCGAGATTAGATTTAGTGACTAACTTATTTTCCTACAAAGCTTGGAAAGATGGAAAGATCACGATATACGGTGACGGATCCCAGTACAGGTCACTGGTACACGTAAAAGACGTGGCAAAAGCCTTCGTAGATGTGTTAGAATCACCAAGATTTATGAGGGATAATGAGACCTTCCACGTCGGGGATAAGAAAAATAACAGAACTGTGGGTGAGATCGCAGAAACTGTAAAAAAGGTACTGCCAGATACTGAGATCGAGTATCTAAGAGATAAAGATACGGATCGAAGAGATTATTCAATAAATTGTCATAAAATCAAGAATATAATCGGGTGGGAAGTTGACTGGACGGTAGAGGAAGGTATAAGAGATATCATCGATAGATTTGAGAGCGAAGACTACGATTGGACTGATAAGAGATACAGGAACAGCAGCTTTGACTATGTTTGATAGGTGTAATGATGTGTGGCGAATTTAAAATTTTATCAGAAGACGAATTAGATGATTGGTTTGATTATTATGATCGACTTGAAGATAAAGGAGTATACCATAATCCTCAGTACATGCACTTTATGGCGGATCATTTCAACGGTCGGCCAGAATTACTGATATATGAGGATGGAAAGGATTTTGTTTATTATTCTTATTATAAAAGACCGATAACGGAATTAGATTTTATCCATGAAAATGATGGATACGAAAAATGTTTTGACATAGTATCGTCCTGGTACTATGGAGGTCCTATACCATCAAATACTAATATCAAAGGAGAAGACAGTCTTATAAAATCATTCAATAAAGAATTCAAATCATTTAGAAATAAGTCAAATATAATATCTGAATTTGTTAGATTTGATCCACTTTTAAAGAATTACAAGTTATTTGATAGATTAAATCCAGAATATGACCGGAACACCGTTTTTGTTGATCTAAGCCAATCTGAAGATAAGATATGGGAAAATCTTCAAAGTAGATGTAGAAGAGCGGTAAGACAAGCAAAAGATACAAAACTAAAAATTGAGCACACTGAAGACGAAGATGAAATAAAGGATTGGTCTTTTATATACAGTGACGCGATGGAAGCGAAAAATGCAGGAGAGCATTATCGATTTTCTTATGACCTTTTTAAAGAATTATTAATAGAAAACAAAGACATATCAAAATTGTTAATATCTACATACGAAGGTGATGTTGTAGGTGGTTTTATTATAGTTCACGATAACAACGTTGGACATCACTTTTTAAGTGCCACCATGCCAAAGTATTGGGACATGAGAATAAACAATCTATTATTTTACAATGTGATATTGTTCTGCAAAGAACAAGGTATGGATATCTTCGATTTCCAAGGGGGTAGACCAGGTGTATATAAATTTAAGAAGAGTTTTTCACCAACTCGTGGAGAATTCTACATGGGAAAATTGATACATGATGATGTAATGTATAATAAATTGATAGCGACCGCTAAAGAAAATGGAAAAACTGTTAAAAAAGATTTCTTCCCACAATATAGATCTAGATAGTGAAAATGATGTTTTCAAATATAATATTCATCGTTGGCGTGCCGCGTTCTGGAACAAGTTGGTTAGGACAAATAATCGATAGTTCACCTGATGTTAGATACAGATACCAGCCTATATTTTCTTATGCGTTTAAAGATGCTGTAGATATGGACTCAAGTAAAGAAGAATTTAATCACTTTTTTACAAAGGTATATAACAGTGACGACGACTTTTTATGCCAAAGTGAAAGAAAGGAAAAAGGGCTGTACCCGGTTTTCGATAAAAAGAAAGATATGCCGTCATTCTTAACTATCAAGATGGTACGATACCATCATCTGATATTGAAGATAATGGAATATTTTGAAGAATTGAAAACAGTTGGCATCGTTAGGCATCCCTGCGGGGTGATTAATTCATGGTTATCGCATCCAAATGAATTTCCCGAGAGAGCAGAACCGAAAGAAGAGTGGAGAGATGGAGAATGTAGAAATAAAGGTCATCCAGAGGAATACTGGGGATTTGAAGCTTGGAAAGAAGTAACGGATATGTTTATGAAATTAGAAGAGAAATATGAAGAACGATTTATGATTATAAAATACGAAGATCTGGTTTCTAACAAAATACAAAAAACAAAAGAATTATTTAGGTTTCTAGGTTTGGATTATACAAAACAAACGGAAGATTTTTTGATTGAATCCCAATCAAAACATCACGTTGATCCGTATTCCGTATATAAAGATAAAAAGGTTAAAGAAAAATGGAAATGGCAGTTGGATGAGGAAATTAAAGAAGAAATATTGGACGAAATAAGAGGCACAAAATTTGAAAGGTTTGTATGAACGATAAAATAATGTATAGATCGCTATAGGTAACTCAAACATGGAAATTAGAAAAAATTTAAAGGAAAAGTGCCGCAAATTGACACCACAAAGATTATTTGCTAGAAAATCTGGACCAAAAGTAATAGCAAATTCAATTCCTAAATCAGGTACGAATCTTTTATTGACTTGTTTACACCAATTCCCCATGTTAAGACCATCACATCGGCATTCCGCTATTAAGAATTATAGACATATAGGATATAAGGAAGTCTTTAACACGGTCACTAAAACAAAGAAAGGTCAATATTCCTCAGGTCATATACCATATAATGATGTGAATAAAAATATGCTAATGGGTAACAATATAAGAGCGATATTGATGATTAGAGACCCTAGAGATGTTACTATATCTCATATGCATTGGGTTACAGAAAAACATCCGGACCATCGGTTGAGACCCCATTATGAGAAATTAGATAATAAGAATGAAAAAATTTTAGCTTCTTTGAATGGTTTTTCTGGAAAATACACTAAGGATGGGAAACCATTTGAAGGAGTAAAGAAATGGTTGGAAATGTTTATACCTTGGACTAATGAATCAATTAATTACACGGTTAAATTTGAAGAACTAATAGGACCTAAAGGTGGAGGAAGCAAAGAATTACAAAAAAAAGTAATATCAGATATAGGAAAACATATAAATGTAGAATTGAGTGAAGAGGATATAGTAAAAATATCAAATAAAACCTATTCACCGAGAAGTTCTACTTTCAGGAAAGGCAAAATCGGTGATTGGAAAAACCATCTCGATTCCGAACTTAAAAACGAATTTAAAAAAAGCATAGGAAATTGGCTTATAGAGTTAGGGTACGAGAAAAATAATGATTGGTGAGACAAGGAGAAAAAATGAATAACGGACCTATATTTTTGATGGGATCAGAAAGATCAGGAACAAATCTTTTAAGGACACGCCTGGATAACCATAGTAATATCCTTGGACCGGTTCCTGTACATACCATGGCTTGGTTTTATAATTTTGAACCGTACTATGGAAACCTACAAAAAGATAAAAATTTCAACACACTCGTTGATGATATAATAAAATCCGTGGAAGTCAACATCTATAAGTGGGACATCGATTTCGATTGTGAAACAATAAAAAATGAGATACCAAAATCTAAAAGATCAGTGATCCATTTATTTGGTTATATCCATGATAAATACGCGGAAAAGAAGGGGAAAAAAAGATGGTTCTGTAAAGACAATGATCTAGTAGAATATGCATGGCCTTTGAATAACTACTTTCCAAAATGCAAATTCATCTATTTAGTAAGGGATCCAAGGGATGTATGTTTATCGAATTTAAGGAGGGCAGGCGGTCCAAATACTGCCTACAATTTTTCATTAGTTTGGATGGAGGAACAAAAGAGATGTATCAGGGTATTCACAGAGGAAGTATTTAACGAAAAAATATTCCTCGTTAAGTATGAAGAAATATTAGGTGAACCAGAAAAAACTTTCAAAAAAATATGTAAATTCTTAGGAGAAAAATTTGAGCCAGAGATGATAAAGGGAAAAGATCGGAAAGAAGCTGGAACTACCAATGCATGGAAAAATCTATCAAAAGATATAATGCAAAACAACATGAAGAAATATTTGGATGGTTTAACTGAAAAGCAGATAAAGATAATCGAAAAGATTACTGCAAGAGAAATGGACTTCCTTGGGTATGAATTTGAATATAAGGAAAATGATTATAGCACGAATTTAATGAAAACAGGTTTCTATAAAACATTGGACGAATTCAAATCCCTATTAAATTATGATACTCAGAAAGAATGGGAAAAGAGAAAGAAAAGGAACCGATTGAGAAAAAGTATCAAAAATAGATGGAAAAAAATTGACAAAATGTAAACATGAAACCAAATATTATACTAATAACAGTAGATGCCCTACGGGCAGACTATGCTTATGGCCAAAAAAATACTCATCCATTTCTTACTTCCATGATGGAGAAGAGCGTCATCTTTAGTAGGGCGATATCTCCAGCCCCTTCGACAACTCAAACGTTTAGATGCTTGTTCACAAATATGTATCCAAACGAGGATATACAGACCAGTGGATCTAAATACAACATACCAGGACATGCAGAATTCATATCAAACCGATTCCGTGACTTAGGATATTTCACCGCGGGATTCAGTAACAACGCAAATCTAACAAGACTTCAAGGATATGATAGAGGATTCGATTATTTTTACGATGGATTAGAGAAGAGTGGTGATTCAGATGAAGGAGAAATAAAATCGGAAACCGATAAAACCCCGATGAAAAAGAAATTTTTAACGTTCATAAATAAGCACATGGACGTCAACCTAAAATTCGGTAAAAGGTTCTTTGGAAGATTGATGGGGTTATTTTTCTATTCTGGATACGAGTCCTCAAGATCGTTGTTTGGTAGGATAAAAAAATTCATGTCAAAACAAGATAAAGAAAAACCGTTGTTCTTATGGGCACACATGATGGAAGTGCACAGTCCGTACAATCTTTCCATGGATCTATTCGATAAGATCGGGGAAAAAAGGATTCCCAATTGGGAACGCCAATGGCTTAGGCATGTAAAACATCATAATATACATGTGTCCGAAAGCGGTTTATCAGATAATGATATAAAGAAAATAAAGCGGATGTATAAGTGTGGTATAAGAGAAGTAGATGACATTTTAAAAGGATTTTTCGAGTTTTTAGAAAAGAATAATATATTGGATAACAGCATAGTTATTATCACGTCAGATCATGGTGAAAACTTGGGAGATTGGGATCTGTTGAGTCATAGAGATATTTACAATTCTGTTCTTCATGTTCCTTTGATCGTATGGAATGGTAAAGAAAGGGGTAAGATAGATACGGTTTTCAGCAACAAAGATTTGATAGAATTTACTAAGTGCGTAATCGATTCTGGTAAGGTAAAAACTTGTGCGGGGAAATTCGATAAACCAACCATAAGCGAGGCTAGGAGGGAAGGAAGGATATTGTATTCCATACAAGATAATAAGATCAAGGTGATAATGGATGAATGTGAAAATGAAGCCATTTGTTATTCACTTAAAGACACAAAGGAAGAATCAAAGATTCCATCAGATTATAACGATGATACGATCAGATTGAAAAAAAATCTGCTGAATCACATAAGATCTATGAAAAATAAAGAAAAAGATAAGATCATAAAAGCGGTAAATTTAAGCAAAATATAATTAATAAACGGTTTCACTAGTAATCTTAAATATTATTAACTTATCAACATAAGTGAAAATATATGATAGGCAGAAAATCGTTCATGGTCTACTTCAACCAGATATTCGGTGCAGTGACCGGGATGATAGGTATCTTCTTTGTTTTCAAATTTATGCCCAATCCAGAGTACAATTACGGCATAGTAAATTTCGCTCTGGCTTTCGCTGGACTATTTAATTTCATAAGCAATCTTTTCGATAATGCCCATGTTAAAAGGCTATCGGAAGGAAGGGACGAAGGAGAATGCATGGGCACTTACATTTCTCTTCTTAGCATAAGTGTAGCTGTTATGCTTCTTTTAGCATTCGGAGCGATTTTATCGTGGAAATACATATTGGGAAGGGGTTTCGAATCGAAAACCCACGAAACCGTGTTGTACATTATTTTAGGTTTCGTTACCATCAAAAACATTGGTAAATTAGGTGTTTCTACATTCCAAGGACGTTCGGAAATTGCAAAAAGAGAAGTCATCCGTTTTATGGATTATAACGTACCTACAATCTTTATCGTGTATGTTGCTATTACAGGTGGTCAAGCCATAGAATACGCTTCTACATACCTCGCAGGTGGTCTATTGATGTCAATAGCAGCACTCTATTTTTTAAAAGATGTTAAAATAAAAAAACCGAATTGGTCTCTTGCAAAAGATTACTGGAAATTCGGATTACCATCTATGCTCACAAAGATAACCAACAAGCTTGGAAATCGTCTAGACATCGTCATGGTACAGATATTCTGGAGTTCTGTTAACGTCGGTTATTACGCTGTTAGTCTGAGATTCTCAGCCATGGTGATCGGTATATCGAGTGCTGTATCTGTGGTGATATTTCCAAAGATATCAGAATATCATTCGACCTCCTCATGGGAAGAAATTAAAGGTGTTGTGAAAGAGAGTTCACGTTATCTTAGTATGGTGAGCATACCAGTGATAGCTTTTTTGATCGTCTTCCCCGAAGAGACAATCCACATACTGTTGAAAGACCGTGCCCTACCCGCAGCACCACTATTCAGGATAATGGGGATAACCGCTTTCTTCGCGGTCGTCTCAGGACCTTTTAAAAGTGTCTTCGGAGGTATCGACAAGCCAAAATTGGGTGCAAAGATAGTCATAGTAGCTAATATATTGAACTTTAGTCTAAACGTACTATTGATACCTCCATCACTCTTTGGAATAGAATTGTTAGGGTTAAGAGAGATCGGGGCGGCACTAGCTACTATGGTATCGAGCATATTCCTGTTCATTTTCGTGCTATACTATTCAAATAGAGAAGCGGGAGTTACCATGTACCCAAGGACTGTTCTCCATGTTTTAGCAGGAGCTGTAACCGGATTTACGTTGTTCACTATTGAGGATAAAATATATCCGATCTTAAGATTTTATGATCTCGGTATTTACGCTGTGTTATTCCTAGGTATGTACACATTCATTCTATATCTCATGAGAGAATTCACCAAAGAAGAATGGGGATATATCATGGAGTCTTTGCATCCAGGCGGGATGTACGAATATATAAAAGATGAGATAAAAGGAGAGGATAAGTGATTCACTTCTTTTTACATACGAAACTCACATAGGCACCTTTGTAGGAAAAGAAATCACTTTTAAAGAGAAAATTGTTCTCTAATCTCTTCAGCCCCATCATCACCTTTCTCATGGGTTTTTTTAGAGGGCGAGGGAGATAATCGATAGTTTCTGGAATTAGATAGGTAAAAAAGAAATGGGGTTGGAATTCGGATATAGTCCAATACTTCTCTATTATTTTTTTCAGTTTTTTCGGTTCCAACGGTCTCTCGTCTTCATCGTGACTGGTGGTGGTGATGAATTTACGTGCGGTAGAAGCGATGAAGTTGGTACTGGTCGGTTCTTCTACCAGTAAGGTTCCTCCCCGCTTCGTAACTCTATATAGCTCTGATAAAGCTCCATCTAAGTTATCTGGAACATGGTGAAGTACCGCCTTCGCTATAACATAATCGAAACTTTCATCTGAAAACGGCAATCTGAGAACATCGCCGCGGACATAGTGAACTTTTTTTATGTTGTCATGGGGTGAGATATCCACACAGACAGGGAAATCATATCCCATCCTATTTGCCAACGACCCTCCCCAACCGCCAACATCGAGTACACTTTTTCCACCGACTTCATGGGCAACTTTCTCTGGGAGATTTCTGAGTTCTTGGAAGAGTTTCAACCTGGCTTCATTGTCCCAATTCCATTCAACAACTTTTTTTTCCATTGAATTTCACTCGATTGAATGATGGAAGAACGTGTTACATTTATTATTTTCTAAAACAAAAAGTATATAAATAGAACGACGATGTCGATACAGTTCAGGTGTAAATTATGACTGGATTAGAGTATGCAATACTGGCGATGTTAGCGGCGTTATTAGCGTTAGGTCTAGCCGGGTTTTTTAGTATGTTCATAAAGAAACAGGACCCCGGAAACGATGAGATGATCAGGATATCATCATTAGTCCAGGACGGGGCTAAAACATACCTACACACGGAATATAAGTACATAGCTATATTCGTGGCAGTAGTGGCTTCTTTGTTGGCCGTAAAAGATGTATTTGAAGGAAGCGTTATACCATTTACAAGCGTTTCTTTCCTTGTTGGAGCGGTACTTTCGGCTGCAGCGGGGTATATAGGTATGATGACCGCTACAGATTCAAGTGGACCGACAACGCAAGGGGCAAGAGAAAGTTTAGATAAATCTCTGAGGATCGCTTTCAGAGGCGGCTCCGTAATGGGCCTCACAGTTGTAGGCTTGGGTCTTCTTGGACTCAGCATAGTTTTGTGGAGCATGGAAAAGATGGTCGATCTAGAATCCGCTCTAACCTACATAGCGGGGTTCGGCTTCGGAGCCAGTTCCATCGCACTGTTCGCCCGTGTCGGCGGCGGAATTTACACGAAAGCCGCGGATGTTGGAGCCGACCTTGCTGGAAAAGTCGAAGCAGATATAGCTGAAGACGATCCACGAAACCCAGGAGTTATCGCCGATAACGTTGGTGACAACGTGGGCGACGTTGCAGGTATGGGTGCAGATCTTTACGAATCATACACAAATTCCATAATCGCTGCATTGACCCTCGGTTGGATGGCTTATAAAGGTTCAGGAGTGACTCCTCTGCTATCTCACAGCCCTGTTCAGGGCATGGGGGCGGAGATATTCGCGATACCGTTGTTGATAGCCGCTGCTGGTATAATAGCATCCATGGTATCGATCTTCTTGGTGAGAACAGAAGAAGATGCAACCCAGGAAGCTCTATTGAACGCCCTTAGAAGAGGTACGTGGGGCGCGGGTGTAATCCTGGCAATATTCTCATTTGCCATAATATATTATTTAGTACCCTCTAGAATCGGTGAATTTGATATGATACAATACCGTGTATTTGGAGCCGTTCTAACCGGGTTGATAGCGGGTACTTTGATCGGATATTTCACAGAGTATTTCACATCTGATAGATACAAACCCACAAAGGAAATGGCAGCTAGCACTGAAACCGGTCCTGCGACGTTCATAATACAAGGGATTGCAACCGGTATGGAGAGTACTTTTGCACCGGTTATAATTGTGTCCGTAACCATACTAGTTTCATTCACACTCGCGGGTCTCTACGGCATAGCGTTGTCAGCGGTCGGGATGCTGTCCACGTTGGGTATAACATTATCGACGGACGCATACGGCCCGATAGCGGATAACGCTGGAGGTCTGGCCGAGATGGCACACCTGGATCCCAAAGTTAGGGACAGGACTGATGCTTTGGACTCTCTGGGGAATACAACCGCTGCGACCGGAAAAGGCTTCGCCATCGGATCTGCAGCATTGACTGCACTAACTCTTACAGCAGCCTACGCTACGAGGATAGGCATCGATGATTTCTCACAGTTCAGCATACTGAATCCAAATGTCCTGGTAGGTGTTTTCTTAGGTGCCATGGTCCCGTTCATATTCTGTGCTATAACAATGAAAGCTGTTGGAGAAACAGCATACGAGATGGTGAAGGAGATAAGAAGGCAGTTCAAACAGATCCCAGGTCTGATTCAAGGTAAAAACGTACCGGATTACAAGAGATGCATCAACATCAGTACATCCTCGTCCTTAAAGAAGATGGTTTTACCCGGCTTGATGGCAATTATCGTTCCATTATTGGTCGGATTCGTATTGGGGCCAGCAGCCTTAGGTGGCTTTTTGATAGCGTCTGTCGGCACGGGCTTCGTATTAGCCATCATGATGGCAAACGCAGGCGGTGCTTGGGACAATGCCAAAAAGTACATAGAGAAGGGAAACCTAGGCGGAAAGGGCTCACCAGCTCATAAAGCAAGTATCGTCGGTGATACAGTCGGAGACCCTTTCAAAGATACCTCCGGTCCATCACTGAACATATTGTTGAAATTGATGTCGATAGTATCCCTGGTGTTCGCATCGGTGATAGCCGCTCATCATCTAGTACTTATACCATAGGTGAAAGACAATGTACAAAATAGAAAGAAAAAGTGATACGATAAGAATACCCCCGCACAGATTGACCGAAGACTTGGACGATGTTGCAAGAGATATAGCTAGAGAAACATTAGAAGGTACTATCGAGGACGCAAACAAATTGATCATACTGACAAAAGATATCGACCGAATAGGAGATGGAAAGATAGTACACGGTGACGGGGCTATATTCCAAAAGATCGAATACGACGCACTCTTGTTCGAACTCGAAGAGCAGGAATTGATATTCGGATATATATGTGAAGTATTGAAGTTCGGTGCTTTTGTTAGATTCGGACCTCTAGATGGTCTTCTGCACATCAGCCAGATAATGAATGATAAGGTAGAAGTTAACATCGGTAATCAGAGATTAAAGGGTAAAGATTCCAAAAGAGAAATGGGTATAAACGACAAGCTCAGGGCGAGGATCGTGACCATAAGCGTGAACGAGAGGAGTCCAAGGGAGAGCAAGATCGGTATGACCATGAGACAGAACGGCCTCGGTAAACTAGAGTGGATAGAAGAAGATATGGAGGAGGCATCGTAGATGGTAAAGAAGATGAAAGCGTGCAAGAACTGTAACGCTATAACCGACGAGAGTGAGTGCCCTCTCTGCGGTTCTGACACCGTTCGAGAATGGCAGGGATATCTGATAATAGTCGATCACGAACACTCTGAGATCGCCCGGAAGATGGGGATCGAGATGAACGGTAAGTTTGCATTGAAGGTCAGAGAATGATCTATGAACGAAAGTAAGATCCCAGACACAGACCTTAAATTACCAGATGAGGACCGATTTATCTTACGTGATATCTTAGGTGAGATCGTCAAAGGAGACCTACCGGAGAGATATCTGGATTTTCGCCCGTTAATTACGGTCGGTGACTACGTGACTCATACTTTACTAGAACAGGGAATAGTTCCCGATGTAGCAATCATAGACGGAAAGACTAGGAGGGGAGATTATTCGATCGGTAAATTGCCGGATGTTGAAATCATAGAGTTAGAAAATCCCGCAGGATACATTAACCAGTTAACTTGGAAAAAAATAAAAGAAGCGATCGATAACGATGAGAAAGTTCTTATAAAAGTGGATGGCGAGGAAGATATGCTTTCGCTCGTATGTATTATATTATGTCCTAAAAACGGAATAGTAATATATGGGATACCTTCTGAAGGCATGGTTGTTAATGTAGTAAATGATAAAATCAAGAAAAAATCTTGGCAAGTAATAAATAAGATGAAAAAAGTGAAGTAGGTTGATAAGATGGCGGAAATGGAATTGGAAATCGAGAATGAAAAGGAAAACAAATTGTTCAATCGGAGAGAACTCACTGTAAGATTATATCACGAAGGTATTTCCACACCTGACAGAAAAACAGTTAGGAACAGAGTGGCAGATCTGACCGGTTTCGCGAAGGGCAAAGTGATCATCCAGAGTATCAAATCAACATATGGTAAAGACGAATCTGTAGTTGAAGTCAAACTATATGAAAATAAAGAAGATGCCTATGAATACGAATCGAAGCATATACTGGAGAGAAATGGATTGACCGGGGGTGAAAAAAGTGAGTAAAATCGATATCTATGAAGTGGAGAACGGAGAATTAAAAAGGAAGAGAAGAAACTGTCCTAAATGTGGTGAGGGCGTATTTTTAGCCGTACATAAAGACAGGGTTTCCTGCGGTAAATGTGGGTACACGGAATTTAAGAATAAATAATAACTGTTTTGGGCTCGTAGTGTAGCTACCCGTTTACAGCTGTAGGCGGGCTACAATGGATATCACTGGGGCTTCCGGAGCCCCGATCCCGGGTTCGAAAATCGGGTTGGCCACAATTCGACCGAAATTCCCGGCGAGTCCGCCAAATTTATTTTGGCGAACGAGGAAAATGTGATAGCATTTTGTGGAGTCCGTTTTTCTCCGAAAAACGGGCAGTTAGAAATCTGTGATTTCTGACGAGTCCGCTCGTTCCACTCGCTCCCTCGCCTAATGTTGAAAAGCAAGTTTTCAACATCCCGGCGAATCAGCTCGCTTTGCTCACTTCATCGCCTTATCTCGCAAACAGGTTTCCGAAATCCCGGCGAGTCTTTTAATCTATGATTAAAAGGCGAGGAAAATCCGTCAGGAATTTTGGTTGGTCCGTTTACAAATTTCTGATTAATTAAACAAATTTTTTTTCATAATAGTTATCCAAAATATTATATACCGATATTTACTACATCAAAACCCAATAAAACTAGTCAGGAGGCAAAAACTATGGATGATGAAAATACAGTGTATATCGGAAAGAAAGAAACCATGAACTACGTGATGGCTGTTGTTACACAATTCAACAGCGGATCTGATGAAGTTGTTATCAAAGCACGAGGAAGAGCTATAAGCAAGGCAGTGGATGTCGCTGAGATAACAAAAAATCGGTTCGTGCCTACATCGGATATAATCGACATAAAAACGGACACTGAACAGTTAGAAAGAGAGGGAGGAGAAGGAACAACCAACGTTTCTTCGATGGAAATCACGATGAAATTAGAAGAATAGAGGGAATCTCCAACCCCCTCTGACGATCCAACCCCTTTTTCATCATTTTGATTAATAAATTACATATATTTTACTTCTATATTTTGATCTATGACTGATCTAAAAATATTGCAGGACTTAGTTGTTGATTTTAGGGATCGAAGGGATTGGAAGAAGTACCATAATCCAAAAGACATCAGTATATCGATATCAATCGAATCAGCGGAGCTCTTAGAATTGTTTCAATGGAAATCATCTGACTGTGATGTGGATATAGAAGAATTGAAGGATGAGATGGCTGACATATTGATATATCTACTTTCTCTCGCGGATGTAACTGATGTAGATCTTGGTGATGCAGTCAGAAAGAAAATAGAGAAGAATGAGAAGAAATATCCCCCCGACAATTCAAAAGGTTTTTAACCTCATAAGAACTGGATTGAAGTAGATGTGTGCAAAACAGGAACAATACCTGAAAGAAAGGATCAACATTCCAGGTAGAAAGACCATAGACGAAGTCTTCGATAAGAGAACTTTGAACATATTATATCGCCTGATGACCAAAGATGTTATAGATATACTTGATTATCCGATATCTACCGGTAAAGAAGCCAAGGTATTCAAAGCTTTAGATAGAGAGGGCAGTAGTTTGGCGGTGAAGATAATGAGGACATCAACCGCTCCATTCAAAGAGTACAGAAAGTACATAGAAGGAGATCACAGATTCAAAAATATCGGTTCGGGTAAGGAATTGGTTTTTACATGGGCCAAGAAAGAGTTTTCAAATCTGAAGAAGATGCACGAATCCGATGTAACGGTGCCAGAACCGGTTCACTGCACAAAGAACATACTGATAATGGAACTGGTCGAATTCGAGGGATACCCAGCACCTATGTTGAAGGATTATATATTTGCCAAAGAAGAAGCAAAAGAGATCTATGAGTACGTACTGGATGACATGTATAAATTGCTTAATGATGCTGAATTAGTTCACGGTGATCTCAGCGAGTACAATATACTGATGTCGAACGACGGTTTGCCTTACATCATCGACGTCTCACAAGCCGTGCCGTTGGACCACACCATCGCGGAAGAACTGATAGAGAGAGACATCAGGAATATAGTAAAATACTTTAAAGGATTGGGTTTGGATATAGAAGAGACTGAAATAAAAGATAGATTAGAGATAGCGTGATAACATGGGCATGGTTAAAATTCCGAAGGAAAGGATCGGTGTATTGATAGGTGAAGAGGGTACCACTAAAGAGATGATAGAAAGTAAAAGTGGTGCTGAACTGGAGATAGATTCACAAACGGGTAATGTGGATGTAGATACAAGAGGAGTCGATGACCCTATCTTAGGTATGAAAGTAGAAGATATCGTTAAAGCCATAGGAAGGGGATTTAGTCCGAGGAAAGCTGTAAAAATTTTGAAAGACGATTATTATTTCGAGCTATTTGATATCAAGAGTTATGTAGGTAAAAGTTCCAAATCGGTGCGCAGGATGAAAGCACGATTGATCGGTACCAACGGCAGAACTAGAGAGCTGATTGAGGAATTGAGCGGGGCCTATGTTTCCGTTTATGGGAAAACGGTCGGCATAATAGGAAGGACCTATGAGATGAACACCGCTAGAAGGGCAGTCGAGATGATATTGTCGGGAGCAGAGCACAAGACGGTCTACTCGTTCTTAGAGGGCAGCAGAAGGGAATTAAAACGGCAGAAGGGCGACTGGTACTGATCACAACCGCATATCGTCGTCAGTTTTCTTCTTCGAGCTGCCTATAACTTCTCCGCATTCAGGACATATCTCACCAGCGTGCTTTTCTTCACACTGTGGACAGAGGGGCAGGTCACCACAGTCGTGTTTGTAGTTGGTTGGGTCTCCGCAGAAGTAACACTTGGTTTCCTTCTTTTCTTCCGGTTTCTCTTCTTCCTCTTCTTTCTTTTCTACTTCTTTGGGTGGTTCTTTAGAGGTTTCTTTTTTTTTCTCATCTTTCTCCTCTGGCTTGACCACTGTTTCTCCCCTCATAGGACTCTCTTTGACCAAAGATGATATCTTAGTACTCGGCGGTCTGTAATCGGCCCCCTCGAATTTCTTCAGCGCTTCCTGTACTTTCTTGGCTTGATATATACCTATATTTAGATTTGAGACAAGGCTGAGGAAGTCCCTCTTCTCCGGAGGTAGGTCCAACACTCTTTTTCTTAAGAGTCTCTCCGTCTTCTCATCGATCTGGTCAGTTGGAACATCCATCTCCGATACTTCTTTAATATACTCTAGAACGTGTTTGCACTCTTCGATGGATTTATCTGGATATTTGGTTACTATGTCGCATAATCTTACTCCATTGTTCAAAAGGCTGTCTCTAGAGTGCGTGGCAAGCTTAGTGATGACCGCACGCGAAGCAGCTTCGTACTTTTTCTGTTCTTCCTCTTCCAAAGCACCGAAATCGACCGGTTCTCTCGTGGAAAGGTATGTGAATACTTCATCGATGAAATTGTACGGTATATCGCACTTCTTGAATGCTTCCTCTTTTGATATCGGTCGGTTCCTCACACATTCGAATTCCAACACCCTCTTCGCATACTTCTCAAGCTTCCTTTGTTTTTCTTTCTCCTCGGCTATCTCTAGACCTTCATTCGCGGATTCGAAACCGGTGTCTATATCTAGGGCTTTCTGGAAAGCTCTTTCCGCCTTATCACTTCTTCCCATTTCTAAAAGTACCCTTCCCTTGTTGTTCCAAGCATACTTGTCATCGGAATCAAGACCTATGGCTTTATCATAAGCTTCTATTGCCGCGTTGTAACGTTCTAAAGCTTCAAGCGCTCTGCCGCGTTCGAACCAGGCTTCTTCGTACTCTGGGTCGATGATCGTCGCCTCGTAGAAACTCTCGGCTGCATCTTCGTACCGTTCGATCTCCGATTCGATCTCTCCTCTTTTGAAGAACAGTTTTGCGTCCTGTGGATCCTTGTCAATAGCCATGTTGTAAGATCTGATAGCATCGTCTTTCCTTCCAAGGTAATCGTAGCATTCCGCTTTGGTCGTCCAAACACCTTTGTCATCAAAACCTAGTTTTACAGCGGTATCGAGGGCTCCGATGGCTTCCTCGTACTTCTCCAGTCTTTCGGAGAGCAGACCTTTGTACTTCCAGGTAAGACCGTTCTGGTCGTTGATCTCCAGAGACCTTTCGAACACTTCTTCAGCCTCCTCTAGATCGCCCGTCTCTATCAAACATCTGCCCTTCATATCCAAGAACTGGGTATTTTCAGGCTGATGGTCGATGGCTTTCTGGTACCACTGTGCGGCTTCCTCGTACCTCTCCATCTTACGGAGGGATTCTGCCTTCCTGTTGATAACGTCCACATCGTTCGGATCCAGGTCGAGTGCTTCGTTATACGCCCTCATAGCATTCTCGTACTGGTTGAGATGTTCCAGGACTAGACCTTTTTGGAACCACATCTTTTTTGAATTCGGATCCAGGTCAAGAGCCTTATCGAATGCCTCGAGACTCTTTTCTCTTTCATCGAGGAACTTCAGTGCTATAGCTTTGTCCTGCCAAGCTTCTATATTATCTGGTTCTATATCGATTATCCTCTCACTGTACTTCAATACTTCTTCGGACCTCTTGAGATCCTTAAGGAGCTCTTTCGCCTTCTTCATGTCCTCTATGTTTTCCTCTATCTCCAGTGCGCTCTCGAAGCAGTAAAGAGCGGATTCAGCTTCACCTAGATGGCTCAGTGCATCCCCCTTGTCTCTCCACGCCTCTGCATTGTTGGTGTCGAGCTCTATGATACTGTCACACGTTTGTATCAAATCACTCCATCTAGCTAGTTCCTTGATCGATTCCTTTTTCTTCTCCAGCAGTTTGACATCGCGAGGCTCCATAGAGAGTGCCCTATCGAATGCTCGGACAGCTTGTTCATGTTTATCTATCTTGGTGAGTGCCACACCTTTTCTTATGTAAGCGAGTCTGTGTGACGGGTTGAGTTTGATGGAATGATTGAATGCGTCGATGGCGTCTTTGTACCTATCCAACCATTCAAGGGCGATACCTTTGCTGTACCAAACTTTGTCGTCCTGTGGGTCGATCTCAAGTGTTTTTTCGTATGAAACGACGGCTTCCTCGTATCTGTTCAACCCCTCTTGTGCGAGACCCTTGCTGTACCATATCCGCTTATCTCTGGGGTCCAATTTTAGAGCCTTTGAGTAAGCATCGATGGCATCCTCGTATCTCTCCATCTTGCTGAGGCAGTGCCCCATGTTGTTGTAGAACCTCTTGTCTTTCGGGTTGAGCCCGATGGCTTTTTGGAAGCTGTTGAGCGCATCTTTGTACTTGCCCAGTCGGTACTCGCTGAGACCCTTTTCATTCCATTTTTCGTACCTGCTGTCGTCCATCTGGAGACCTTTCTCGAAATCTCGTATGGCTTTCTCGTAGTTGTTAGTTCTCTCGTAAGACCTAGCACGATCGAAATAAGCCTCGATATTATCTGGGTCCATCGATATCAGTCTATCGCAGACCGTGATAACTTCGCCGTACCTTCTTAGTTCCTTAAGGGCTTCCTTTTTTCCTTCTAGACTGTTCTTATCATCTTCTTTTATCTCCAAGGATCTGTTGAAACTATCAAGAGCTAGTTCGGAGTTGTTTAATTTTAAAAGAGCTACCCCTCTGTCATACCACGCATCGTAGATCCCGTCATCGATAACGTTGATCCTGTCTGCTACACGTACTACCTCTTTCCATTTCTTTAGGTTCTTGTATATCTCCTTTTCGTGGCGCAGTGCGTGGGTGTCTTTTGGATTGTATGTAAGAGCTTCCTCGAACTGCTCTATGGCTTCGTCGTACCTTTTTAATCTTTGAAGAGCTACACCTTTATCGTAGAGGGTCGTTGCATCTGTTGGATTTCTCTCCAATATTTTATCGGAGACTCTGATAAGTTCTTCGTACTTACCCAGGGGTTTCAACGCTTCTTTCTTGTTTGTGAGTAACCTTATGTCTTCATAGTCGATGGCTAAGCCTTTGTCGAAGGCAGCTACAGCGTCCCTGTATCTTTTTAATTCGTACAACAGAGTACCTTTTTTATTCCACAATTCTTTGTCCTCTGAATCTATCTCCAACGCTCTAGTTAAAGCTTCGAGAGCCTCCTCCTTTCTCCCCAATTGATGCAGTGTCCTTCCCTTCTCCACCCATAAACTCTTCCTATCAGGGTTGATCTCGATACCGTTGTCGAAACACACGACGGCGTCGTTTGGTTTGTTAACTTCCCTAAGCGTAACTCCCTTGTACAGCCATATCTTTTCTTGATTGGGGTTTATCTCCAAAGACTTATTGAAAGATTCGATAGCACTTTCGTAATCGCCGTTCTTCCTCTGGGCCCAACCTCTGTTTGCCCATGTTTTGGAATCATTGGGTTGGATCTCCAGTATCTTATTGTAAAATGATATGTCGGTCGGATCGATTTGGAGTGCCTTTTCATAGGTCTTTACAGATTCTTCCTTTCTTCCCATCGCTTTGAGAACGTCACCCTTGTTTCCCAACGTGTACTTGTTATGAGGGTCGACAGCTATAGCGTTCTCGAGGATATTCAACGCATCGTCGTACCTGGATCTCTCAGCGTTGATGAGAGCTTTGTGATTAAGCGCATCAACGTTCTTCGGGTTGATACGGATCGCTTCTTCTTCAGCGGCGAGTGCGTTGTCCTCGAAACCGATATGATAATACATCCAACCCAGTTCGTCGTACTTAACCGATAATTGATCGATCATGTTTTCGAAACTGGACTCTTGCTTCTTGAGGTGGTCCCATATTCGGTCACAGTACTCCTTGGAACCTTGAATATCACCCTGCTGATGTAAATTCTTTGCCTTGTCAAGGTACTTTCCTGCCTTGGCGAGCGTTCTTTTTTCTTTATCTATCAACTTGTCTATGGAATCTAGGAAACCCATGGTATTTCCTCCATTATATCAGTATATTACATTTGGATATATATTAATTGGGTTACGTGACTATCTCTTCGAGTCTGTCTAATTCTACACCTCTTCTTATCTCCATGGCCAGCCTTCTACCCGTGGACATCCTTCTGCCGTAGAGGGTATTTCCGTAAGGATGGCCTACGTTCATGTGCACGTTGGTTCCACCGCCTGTACGGGGTGCAACGTCGTAGATGTAGAAGTTGAGGTCTTTATCTACGCAGGTCTGCAGACAGAAGGGACCGATGACACCTGGGTCGTAGTGTTCTTTGGTCGCTTCAACGTAGATCTCCGCCATCTTGAAGACTTTTTCGAGCTGAGATTCTCTCAGGGTCGCGCTGTTGTGTCCCGTGACCGTGTACTCCGGCACCCTTTGTTCTTCGTTGAGCGTCATCTGCTGTGGGGCGGGAAGTCTAACGTGACCGTCCAGGCTGGTTTCGAACCTCCAGTCTATACCTAGGAGTTCTATCTCCGTTCCTGTTTTGTTCAACGGGCTGTAGAAGAAGTCGAAGTTGAACACCGGTCCGATTATGTACTCTTCTATCCTCGCGTTAGCGAGGTCTTCTTTTGTTATAACGTCGTGCTTGAGTAGATTATCGACCTTTTTCTGGTATTCGTCGTAGGACGCTGCGGTGAAGAACCCCCTTTCCAGCCTCTTTTCTTTGTGCTTCAGCTTGACGATTACCAGTTTATCGATATCTTCCGGATCTTCATATTTCTTCGGGAAGGGTAGGCCCGCCTTTTCGAGCAGCCAGTAGTAATCTTTCTCCTCTTCTCGTTCCTCGCTTCTGAGCAGGTTCCTGCTGCCCACCATCGGTATCTCGAAATCGTCCTCGATTTTATCCAAGGGAGCGTAAGATGTGAAGGAACGGTTCGGGACGAATATCACGTTCTCGTCGATCAACTTTTTTTGATAGTCCGGCAAAAGGACGTCTGCGAACTTATCCAGTATCCACGTTTCATCCACCACACCTCTCATCCTGTTGCCTTTATCATCCCACACCGTTTTGAAATATCTATCATACGTTTTCTCTCTCCCCTTCTGGCATATGGCTAGTGTCGGGAATCCTTCGTCTTTGGAACCGTCACACACATCCAGTGCCGAGTGGGAAGCGACAACTCCTACTTTGATATCTTCGTAATCGTACTCATTCAACTTTTCTCTTACAATTTGCGGATCTAGCATGTCGAATCACTTTCTCCGCATCAGTAAAAGTGTATTTATCATTTATCGTAGAATTACTTCCTTTCCCTCAGCATCTCTTCTAACGTGTCCAAATCCACCCGGGTATCTATGCATCCCTCCTTGATCAGATTTACACCCTGTGCCGGTAGGTCGTGGAGGATGACCTGTTCCATAGCCTCCGCCAACTCCAGAAAACAAGCTACACCGACGACGGCCCTCGGGTTTTTTTTCTTGATTATCTTTCTGACCAGACTCCCACCTGGAACTATGTATACTTTCTTATAGTTAAGTTCATCCGTTATCTCCATTATCTTATCGATCACGCAGCTGCCGCACCTCTGACATTCGTAGCCGTATTGGGTGAGGGTAGCTTTGCACTTCTCGGAATTTCTCAGGCACTGTGGTAGAAAAAGGACTCGTTCTTCGAAGGGAACCCTTCTGTATTCGTCCTCGAAGGACATGTTCTTTATGGTCACATAGACTCTATCGTATATATCTTGGTCTACATCGATCTTCTTTAGAAACGCCTTCAGAGCTCCTCTGCGCGTAAAGTCCATACCGGAGCTCATCGCTTTAGAGATGATGTTCTTCATCTGCTGTAAGTTAATTTTGCTCACATTTAAATCTATCCCATGCTCAACCGATTATTATGCGTAATGTATCTCCCTCTTTTAGTACGTGGTCCTTACCCACCCTCTGTTTGGGGAACTTAGCCGTCGGACCCCATATACGTGCGTATCTGAATTTATCGACGAAATCGCTGTGCAGTTTTTTACACACGTCTTTGACCCTCGCCCCCTCTTTTACGATCATGGGTTCGTCGTCGCCCTTCTCTCCCTGGGGCTTAAGGAAGATCCTTATGAAATTCAGGTTCTCGAACATAGCTTCTTTCAGTTCATCTAGATTGGTGCCTTCTTCTACGGATATGAATATCGGTTTCCACGGTTTATTTGATCCGATTATCTCTTCCTTACTACCATCGAAGGGCATGTCGATCTTGTTGATGACACACATGGCTTTGGTGTAAACCCTGTTGCCGGCTAGATGGTCTATCAGCTGGTCGACCGTGATGTCAGAGCGTATAACGATCGTGCCGTTGATGTACCCGTACTCTCTCAGTATGTCTTTGACGGTTTCTTTGTCTACCTCGGTGAGCGTGACCGTGCTGGCTACTTCCAGACCTCCGCGGTCTTTCCTTTTGATATTGATATCCGGCGGTTCCTTGTTGAGTCTAACGCCCATGCCCTCGAGCTCTCTCGCTATACCGGAGATATCGCTCCTGGTAACGTCTCCTATCATCACTATCAAATCGACTTCCCTTGCAACGGATAGAACTTCCTTTCCCCTGCCCTTGCCGGAGGCGGCTCCCTGTACAAGACCTGGGAGGTCGAGGATCTGGATCTCGGCATCGTTGTAAAGGAGAACACCGGGTATCACGTCCAGGGTGGTGAAATGATAGGGGGCTACCTTGCTCTTTGCGTTGGTGAGTTCGTTCAGCAGGGTGCTCTTTCCCACGCTGGGGTAACCGACGAGTCCGACTGTGGCGTCTCCTTCTTTGGGGACCGCGTATCCTCCACCCCTCGCCGTTCCCTTCCCTTTCCGTTCCAGCTTCTCTTTTAGTTTAGATAGTTTAGCTTTCAGTTTACCTATGTGGTGCTGGGTTGCCTTGTTGTAGGGAGTGGTTTTGATCTCCTCTTCGATCTTTTCTATCTCATCCTCGATTTCTGGCGACATGATGATCTCTACTTATTGTGTAATGATACTCTTTAAATCGTTCAAATCATAACAATCAGCGGATTTTGATCTCTTTTCAAACGATCTTGCGAAAACCATATATTTTTCTTTTCTCTCACTATTGTTCCATTTTAGGTGTTTTGATTTCTCACGTAATTTATCTACTATCATATCAGCGTTTACATATTCTTTCCATTTACATTCTCCAAAATAAATTAAATTATTATCAGAATTTATCGCGGTTATATCTATCTCTTTGTCTTTCCACCACCATCTGCGCATCTGGGTATAGTCTATCATACTAGTATCTATAATTATCTCCCGACAGATGTCTTCGAATATATGTCCTAAATAAGTATTGAACTCTTTATCGAAATTTTTCTTTGCGTTCGTAAGATTTTCACTATCGATCTCCTCGTAAAATGGAGATATAAATCGGAACCAAAATTTCATGTAGTTATCCGTTATCTTATAGATGCCTCTTTTTTTAGCCAATAGGGGTTTTTCATGTTTTATGAATCCAAGGTCCCTTAAAGTGTTGAGATAATATGGTATTTGGGTTCTATCTATCTTTGAGTAGTTTGAGATCTCTGTTAAAGAATTTTTTCCTCGTGCTATAGCTTCTAAGATCAAGTAGTAACGTGTTGGTTCAGGCATTTCTTCCTGTAAAAGAAATTTAGTATCTCTAGATAACATCAGGTCTGGATCGAACATCTTCTCTCTTATCTCATCATCTATGTTATTTCCGGTGAAAAATTCCATATATCTTGGTACACCACCGGTAGCGGCATATGCTTTTATCCCCCCCTCCATACCTATTTCGGGGTACCATTCCAATACAGCCTTAAATTTCAAGGGGTTTATTTTTTTAATCAGATCTATCCTTCCGTACATCGGGCTATCGTAACCCATTATGTCGGATTTCATCGTAGAAACGTTACTCCCACTCAAGAAGAGCTTTTGTTTAAGGATCTCATCGAGTATTTCCTGGAACTCTGGAACGGCACCTGATTTCACAAGGTATCCAAACTCATCTATACACACTATCTCAGTGTCCTGCTTAGAAACGAATCTGAATAACTCTTTGAAACTTTCAAATCTCAATCCTGGTATATCATATTTATCTGATATGATCTGAGAGAACTTATCTAGATTGTATTCTTCACCTTTATCAGCACAAAGAAGATAAAGTGAATTTTTACTTTTTATGAATTCCTTCATAAGTCTTGTCTTTCCGACCCTCCGTCTACCATATATCAAGGCAGTATCGCCTTTAAATTCTTCAAGTCTTTTGAGTTCTTCTCTGCGATCTATAAACATAGTCATGACTATTATAGTTTAAACTATTTATTTAAATATTTTGTCTGCTATCTCTTGTTTTGATACCTGTAATCGATGTTACAGCTCCCTTCCCTGCTCACCATACATGGGCCGACCGGAGTTGACGGCGTGCACTTCGTGCCGAACAGCGGGCATCGTTCGGAGTCGATTATCCCTCTCAGTACTTCTCCGCATCTGCATCCCTCTGGCTCCTCGAATACTTTGTTCTTTATCGGTAGAAGTTCGTCTTCGAATCTTCTTCTCGCGTCCAGGTGTTCGTATGGTGTTTTTAATTCATATCCGGAATCCGGTATCTCCGGGAAACCCCTCCATTCGATGTCTTTCGGATCGAAAACCTCGTCCAAGAGTTCCAGTGCTTTAGGATTCCCTTCCGGCTTTACCGCTCTTCCGTATTCGTTTTCGACCTCGCTCCTTCCCTCTTCGACCTGTTTTGCTATCATGTAGACGGACATCAGCAGGTCAAGGGGTTCGAATCCCGCGACAACCTGTGGTATGTTGTGTCTTTGTGAGATCGGTCCGTAGGGCTCCGTTCCGATGATAACGCTCACGTGACCCGGTTCTATGAGTCCGTCGAGTTTGATCTCGCCCATGTTCAATATAGCTTCGAGAGCCGGTGGGACGACTCTGTGGCACGTGAGTATACTGAAGTTGTCCGGTGGATCGTTGATGACCGCGGATGCGATGGAGGGCGACGTGGTCTCGAATCCGACCGCCATGAAGACGACTTCATCGTCTGTTTTCTGTGCTATCTGGACCGCATCGTCTACACTGTAAACGATCCTCACGTCCGCACCTCTCGCCCTGGCTTTCGCTAGTGAATCGTCGGTGCCGGGGACTTTCACCATGTCTCCGAATGCGGTTATGGTGACCCCCTCTTTAGCTAACTGGATTATCTCTTCGATCTCTCGGGGAGTTGTAACGCAGACCGGACAGCCCGGACCCTGTCTGATATCTACGCCTGCATCTTCGAGTACGGGTTCCAAGCCGTGTCTGACCAGTGTGTCCTGATGTGTCCCGCAGACGTGCATGAGCGTGAGATCTTGTTCTTTCTTTTTCAACTCATGGATTATTTGTTTGGCTTTTTTATCGTCCCTGAGCTTGAACTGTTCTACGTCAGCTTTCATCTTCTTCCTCCATAACGGTGATGTTCTTTATCACGGTTTCCTTGCCCTGGATGATCTCGGGCTTTCCTCCGCATTCGGGGCAGGATATGACCGGTATCTGGAGATGGAATGCAGGGTCGTCCGCATAGTTAACTTCTCCTTCGTATCCACATCCTGGACACTTGATTTCAGCCGGTAATTCTTTTACTTCGAGTTGGGAGCCTTCCAGCACGGTGTCTATGGAGAGAGCTTCGTAAGCGAACTTCATCTGCTGTTCTCCCAGGAAGGTGAGAGCGCCTATCTCCAAAGTGACCGTTTTGACCTTTTTTATTTTTCTATCTTCGAGTTCTTCCAGAAGTGCTGTGATCAATGAACTCATAACAGAGTATTCATGCATCTGATCATGGATTATTTGGAACTTATATAACACTTTTTGATAATCCAACCAACAAATATATAATGGAGAGATAATCCAGGTCCATGTTCGTATGTGCCCACGGTGGAGTAGGAAGTAAAAGAGATCTAGACGAGTATGTTAAGAAGGCGATGGACAGAGGGGTCGAGAAAGGTGGAACGGCGCTTGACGTCGTTGTTAACGTCGTCGTGGAGCTGGAGAACGATGAGAGGTTCAACGCGGGAACGGGTTCTCGGATGAGGTTGGATGGGAGCGTGCAGATGGACGCAGCCGTGATGTACGACGGCGAGGTGGGGGCCGTCGGTGCCTTGGAGAAGGTGAAGAACCCGGTGCTCGCTGCTAGGGAAGTTTACAGGTCCCCCTTCGTCATGCTGGTAGGTGGTGATGCCACGGAATTTGCGCGCAGCGTAGGTTTTAAGGAATACGACGTTTCTACCGAGAAAAGGAAGGAAGAGCTGCAGAAGATGAAGGACAAGTTGAAAGAGACGGACAGCAGGGACAAACTTAAGAAGTTGAGAGAATTCTACGACAAAGTGGACGGCGGTGATACGGTTGGGTGTGTTGCGTTGGTGGACGACGATTTTGCAGCTGCTGTGTCAACCGGTGGAACGAGTTATTGTTTAAGAGGTAGAGTCGGCGACAGTCCGCTGCTTGGAAGCGGTTTCTACGTTGGTGAGAAGGGAGCCGTAGTGGCTACCGGTAAGGGCGAGGAGATCATCAAACGGCTGGCATCGTACAGATGCTATGAAGGTTTTTCTGAGCTCGGGGTGGAAGAGTCCTGTCGTAGGATCGTGGATGAATTCCCAGACGATGTTTCCATAGGTCTTATAGCCGTTGATGGGGAAGGAGCCTATGCGTGCAGCAATAAGGACATGTCACAGGCTAGGTTCGTAACAGATTAGATTTAAATGTAAGGAACTAATATATAGATATCCAATACTGCGTGGTCAAGATGAAGAATTTCTACCAGGTTATGGAAGAATTGATGGAATTCGAAGGGTTCGAGTTACTGTTCGGTGGAGAGGGAAAGTTGGTCGGTAAGAAGGGCGAGGAGATAAGAAGTCTGGTGATAGCAGGAGAGAAGGTCGGAGAGACCGATCTGAAGGATATACGTGATTCCGAAGGTGAGCGCATACTCGTCGTGTTGAGCGAGTTGAGCGACGAGGTACGTGACGGATTGGATGAGGACGTGGTGGTGTGGGATCGTGCAGTGCTGGTCGATAAGATAGGCGAGATGATGCTGGAGACGTCTATCTTCGAGGGTGCTACGGAAGGTAAGAGTTTAAAGGGATCAGAAGTTGACTTCGAGATAGAACACAAGAGGAAGGAATCCATATTGAAACCCGTTATGGATTTCGATGATGTTACAGAGTTAGGCGACAAGATCGTTAAAGGATTCAAGTACAGGTTGGAGCTGGTGCCTCATTATCTATTTTCCTTTGAAGTAGATGGGGGCGAAGGAGTGAAGGGAAGGCTGTATTTCAACGCCATATCGGGTCACGAGCAGTTCTGGGACCAGGAGTTCGAAAGGGTGGGCGAGGTGAAAAGGTCACATTTTAAACTGGAGCCCAACATACCTAAAGAGAGGGTGAAGGTGAGAGCCGTAGAGGCGATAAAAGAGAAGTACTCTAAGGTCGATCCAGATAGGTGGGAAGAGGACGGTGCGGTGATAGTCGAGAAAAAGAAATACGTTCCAGATGAGGGTGATATCACTATCAATGATAGAGGTATCGTTTACGTGCCCATGTGGGCGGTCGAGGGTACCGACGGTGTACTGATCGTTAATGCCGCAACGGGCAAGATAGAGAGCGAGCCCGATAAATTCATGGACAATGCGACCTACACGGTTGAAAAAAATAAAGGGGTTTAATCGGCTATCGACTTGTCCAGGATCTCTATTCCTTCGTCGACTTCTTCTTTTGATAGGTTTAAAGGTGGTCTGAATCGTATGGATCGTTCTCCGGATTTTAGGATGAGAAGACCGTGTTCGTAGGTTCTTTTGAATACCTGGTCACGTTTTTCCGTCGATGGAAGGTCGAAAGCGATCATCAGTCCTTTACCTCTAACGTTTGAAACGCCCGGGTGTTGCTGTTGTAGTTGTATGAGGCGTTTTTGTAGGTATCCTCCGACGTCGGCGGCGTTCTGGACTAGGTTCTCTTCGTCTATTATCTCTAGGTACTTTTGGCATCTGATCATGTCCACGAGATTTCCTCCCCACGTGGAGTTGAGTCTGCTTGACTCTTCGAAGCAGTTGTTTTCGATCTCGTCTACTCTGTCGTTCACCATGATACCGCAGACCTGGGTCTTCTTACCGAAGGCTATGATGTCGGGGCTGATACCGTAATGTTGGTAAGCCCACATCTTACCGGTGAGTCCCATACCAGCTTGGATCTCGTCGAACATGAGCATTATCTCGTTGTTGTCGCAGATCGTTCTGAGTTTTTGGAAAAACTCCGGTCTGAAGTGTCTGTCTCCACCTTCTCCCTGGATCGGTTCTATGACCATGGCTGCGATGTCGTCGCCTTGTTTTTCGATTATGTCGTGTATCTGGCGGATGGATTCCGCTTCTTCGAGTTCGACCCGCTTTTTTACTTCTTCGGTTATCGGGAAGGTCAGTTTCGGTACGCTGACCCTGGGCCAAGCGAACTTGGCGAAGTACTGGTGTTTTCTCGGGTCGAATGTGTTGGTTAAAGAGAGGGTGTAACCCGTTCGTCCGTGGAAAGAGTCCTGGAAGTGTATGACCTGGTGCCCTAATTCTTTTTGGTTGTCTTTCTTGAAGTTCTTCCTAACCTTCCAGTCGAATGCGACTTTGAGCCCGTTCTCGATGGCTAGCGCGCCCCCGCTGATGAAGAAAAGGTGTTTGAAATCCTTGGAGGGCATGGCTAGTTTTGCGAAGGTCTGGACGAACTCCGCCATCTCCTGTGTGTATATGTCAGAGTTAGACGGCTTGTTGATAGCTGCGTTCTTGAGCTTGTTTAAGAAATCTTCTTCTAGAAGTTTTGGATGGTTGTGGCCTATCGGCATGGTAGCGAAACACGTGAAAAAATCCAGGAATTCCCTCTGACTTTTGGAATCGTAAAGATAAGAACCGTGGCTCTTCTCCATATCATAAACTAGATCATATCCATCGATCAACATATACTGACTCATGGTCTCGTGCACTTTGTTAGGGGGTATGCGACTCATCTGAAAACACCAAATGGGTGCAGTATGAGGGTCTATTAAAATCTTGTGTGGGGATGGGAGAGGTCTTGTAGATGGACAGAAATCGTCTATCTCCAATATTTCGATGAGACTTTCTCATGGTTTTTCATAGAAAACTCGTATCGAAATAATAAATTAGGGGGATATCGGATAACAACCTTTATTTAGTATTTTGATTAATAATCTGGTTGTTTAGATGAATATATTGATAATCGGTGCACGCAGTTTTCCGCCAGATATCGGTGGTCTGGAGAGGTACATATATGAATTCTCTAAAGTCGCCTCTGAATTGGGTCATAATGTAACCGTGATCACCCAACGTCATAAGGGAGAGGAGAAGGTAGAAGTCGATGGTAACTTGAAGGTGAGCCGGGGTTATGCGCCTGAGAAACGTCCCTTGGATCGGTTGTTTTTACTTATGAACACCGTATTGAAAAAGGGTGGCGGTTATGATATTTATTGGGGACACGGGAGTATAGGCGCTTTCAAGAAGTGGGGAGAACCTTATGCATATACTATCCACGGTTTCACTTCTCTACGAGAGACCGATAAAAATCCTTTGTTGAATAAGATATTGAGGCACTTGGAATTCAAAATACTTGATGAAGCCGATCTGAATATAGGTGTGGATAAGAAATCTACGAGGATCGCTAAAAAGTTCAATGAGAATTCATATCTTGTGGAGAACGGGGTCGATATAAGCAGGTTTGAAAGAGAATATGAGGATCCGTATTCATCGGAGGGAAAACACGTTCTCTTCGTCGGTAGGTTGATCAAATCGAAAGGAACTTTAGACATTATCCAGGGTTTTAAGAAATATGCTGGTGACGAAACCTATCTGCATATAGTAGGTGACGGCGAGTTGAGAGAATTAGTTGAAAAGAAGGCTAGTGAGATAGATAACGTCATTTACGAAGGAAGGGTGGATGTGGTCGAGAAGTATTTTAAGTACGCTGATTGTTATGTGCTGCCAAGTTACTACGAAGGTTTTCCCACTACTGTGCTGGAAGGTATGGCTGCTCGGGTACCGACCGTTGTGAGCGATCTACCTGCATTTAAGGGTAATTTTGTAGATGGGCGGGAAACGTTGATCTTTCAACCTGGTGACGTTGGGGGTATGATGGAAGACATAGAAAAAGTTTTGAATGATGAAGGGTTGAGAGATGAATTAGTCGATAAAGCTTATGACAAGATACTAGATGAATACACTTGGGAAGCCCAGACCAAGAAGATACTTGGTTTGTTTGAGAGATTGATCGACGGCGGTAATAGAAAATGAGCGGTAACAAAAAGGTCAAGCCCATCGAAGGGATAATCACAACCACTTACAGGTGCAATGCGAAATGTAAGATGTGTAACATCTGGAAGAATCCTTCCGATCCTGAAAAGGAGTGGAAACCTGCGGATCTGGATAGTATCCCTTACGGGTTGAAGAACTTGAATATCACCGGTGGAGAACCCTTTCTTAGAAAGGATCTGAAGGATATCATAAGGGTGCTTAGACCTAAAACCAAAAGGATGGTCATCAGTACTAATGGATACTTTACAGAAAGGATGCTTTCCGTTGCTCGGGAATTCCCAGAGGTTGGTTACAGGATCAGTATCGAAGGATTACCGGCGGCTAACGACGAGTTGAGGGGATTGAAAGACGGGTTCGACCACGGTTTGAGGTCTCTTTTGAAACTGAATGAGATGGGTGTCGAAGACATCGGGTTCGGGATAACTGTGTCGGATAGGAACGCTAAAGATCTGCTGGAATTGTATGAACTAGCTGACATGATGGACGTTGAATTCGCTACAGCCGTTGTGCATAATAGTTTTTATTTTCATAAGCGGGATAACGAGGTAGTGGATAAAGATCTGGTGATACAGGAATTCGAGAAATTGATCGATAAATTATTGAGTACTAGAAAGGTGAAGAACTGGTACCGTGCTTACTTCAATGCGGGGATAATCAATCGTTTGAAAGGCGGGGCAAGGCCATTACCCTGTAAGATGGGTACAGACCTGTTCTTTTTGAGTCCCTATGGTGATATAAAACCGTGTAACGGTATGGATTACAAGATCGGGAACATCAAAGAAAGGGATTTCATGGACATCTGGAACAGCCCGAAAGCGGAGAAGATGAGAGAGGCTGTTCGTAAGTGTGATAAGCAGTGCTGGATGATCGGGAGTGCATCACCTGCCATGAAGGAGAACTTCTGGGAGGTTACAAAATGGGTGATGAAGAGTAAGCTGAAGGGAAAGAAGATGCCTATAGGGGTTGAGAAGGATTGAAGAATGTTTTGATGATTTCAAACCAGTATCCGCCGGACTTTTTAGGCGGAGATGCTGTATTCTGTAGGACATTGTCTGAGGGACTGGTTGATGATGGGTGGGATGTTGATGTTCTTACGAATCCTTATGCATATTCATTCGTAACTGGAAAGGAGATAATTGAAAAAGAGGAGTACCGGTTGAACGGTGTGAACGTAAGATTTGCTGACTATAATTTTGTTAAATTACTTATGAATAATATTGGTTATGTGACTTCTAATCACGATGAATTGAATAAGATCGAGGAGATGGATCCGGATGTCATCCATCTACACAATTTTTCTTCATTTGGTATAAAATTTTTAAAAAAATTACGTATGCGTATTGATGTTCCTATAGTGATGACCGTACACGATAATTGGTTGATATGCCCTTTTAGATATAGATACGCTGAAGATTGTAGAAAAAATTGTTTTGGCTGTAAGTACAATCGCTATAAATTACCGATTTCATTTCCAAGGGAGTATGTGGATTATATTGATAAACTGGTGTTTCCCAGTAAATTTTATCAAAAATTATTTTTGGATTTCTTCGGAGGTGGTCTGCCATCAAATGAAGTGATCTACAACTTTACTTTCGATTGGAAACAGAGATTTGATTTTGTTAAGAAGGATAGGATCAAAAAGAAACTCGGGATACCTAATGGTAAAAAAGTTGTATTGTACGTAGGGCACTTGAAAAGGGAAAAAGGTGTGGATAGGTTGATCGATGCTTCTGAACGGTTCAAAGACTGCTTTTTCTTACTGGTCGGTGAAGACAGGGATAATTTGATGGAGGGAAGGTCTTTAGAGAATGTAAAACATCTAGGTTTCTTACCGAGTTTTTCAAAGAAATTGTACAGTTTGTATTGGATTTCAGATCTGTTTATTTTACCTACTTTATGGGAAAACTGTCCTTTGACGGTATTGGAAGCGATGTGCTTCGGGTTGCCTGTATTCGCTTCGGATGTTGGTGGAGTTCCAGAGTTAGTTAAAGATGGTGTGAACGGTGGAACTTTTCCTGTTGATAAGATTAGTAAACTGGATGAATTATTGAGAAAGTTTTTGGATGAGCACGATTTGAAAAGCATGGGTGAGGTGTCAAGAGCTATTTGGGAGAAAAGATTTAACATTGAAAAAGGGGTTAAGGACTACTTAAATACATATTAAAATATTTAAAAATAATTTGGTATATCACACATTCTCAATATTTTTATTTTGTTTTTATCTCTAAGAATTGTTAAGTGATTAAATAATTTGTCTAAACTTTTTATAATATATTTATTTCTAGATAGATTCCATGGGTGCAAATACAAGTGAAATATTTTTCCTTTCTTTATTGCTGAACTTAGTCCAAACTTTGCTCTTGGTAGCAACGTATATATTTTATCCTCAGGACCGTAAAACATAGATGTTTTTATTTCCCATATATCGTTATCCTTGGTGGGGTAGACTGGTGGCGGAAATAATTTATAAGGGTAATTAAATATTTTATCCTTTAACGATGATTTATTAATATTATATTTTCTTTGAAGTTCTCCTCTAAAAACCTTGAATCCATATTCTATCAATAGATCTGTATAGTATACCTTATCAGCTGGAAAAACAAAGGATGAGAATTTAATATCGTATTCCTTTTCAATTTTCTTAGCTGCAAAAACCTCATTTTTCGCCATTTCCTTTGATATATCATTGAATATTGGGTGAGAAAATGAATGATAAGCTATTTCATGGTCTACTTGATTGTTAATTATTTTTTCTACTAGATCCTTACCATAATATAATGGATGGTTTTTTTGGTTTGTATATGGGTCTTTATACCAATTTTTTTTATAGTTATAATGATTTATATTTTTAAAAGTAATACAATCCTTTTTACTACAACTATCTAAAAATAAATGTCCTACAATAGCCCATGTCGCTGGTATATTGTATCTTTCAAATAATTCTAATAAGTATATTATATTATTTCTTATCTCGCTCCCAACTGATTGTATATAATCAAATTCCTTCATTCTTGTAGGCCCCCATAGAAGCTCAGTGTCTAAACTAATTAAAAAAAATCCATTTTTTCTCATTATTTCAAATCCATATATTTATTATCGTCATACCAAAACCATACGGGGAAATCATCATTTAATGACCGTTTTTTATAGAAGTTACTAAAACTTTTAAAAATAAAATCCGGCGCTTTTTCTATTAATTTATATATTAAATAGCATAATTCTTCTTCATTTTTTGATAATATCTCTCTCCTCTCATTTTTAGAAATATAACTAGTATTTCTGGGATAAATTTGTACTAACATTTTATCTTCAAAAGATATACCAATGAAATCACAAATTTTTTTAATAGTTATTGTTTTATTTTCTCTAAGATCTTTATACTGTATAGTTAATATGCGGTCACTTTTCTCAGATAAATTATTTATATACATATTACAAGTTCTATTAGCGATTATTTCGCTTAATATTCTTTTCATCTTAGATATCGACCTGGTATCTTTTTCTAATTTCATTCTCGATTTTATTTTATCTATTATATCTCTTTGGATCGAAATAAATAAAGCATCAGGATAATAATCTAAAAGGTCAGACAAGTAAAATGTATGAGCAGGAGTTTTTTCTAACCAAAAATCATTATTATGTTTTTTTGAATATTCATCCATAAAAAACCGAAAAAAATCTTCATATTTTGTTGGTCTTTCCTTTTTTAAAAAAATTTTCTTATCCATACTACTTATGTAAAAGTAATCCGTTCTGATAAAATTCTTAACTAACTCAATGTAATTTTCTCTATTATCTAATGAACCAAACCTACCATATAATTTCCAGAAAAATGCACTCTCATGTATTCCATAATGTCTTTTTGCTTGAATACACGAAATATCTTTGTGTCTACATAATATATTAGATAACCATGTTGTACCTGTTCTAGGGCAACCAATCACAAAGATCGGGGTCGTCATAATATTGAAATTATTAATTACACATATAAGGATTTACCTTTATTTCTATGATAAAAGATTTTATATCTCTCATCATTATTATTTTATTTAATGACCATACCAACCTTTATCATTGCAGGTGCTCAAAAATCTGGAACTACAGCATTATCAAATTATCTTGGCGATCATCCTGAGATAACTTTATCATCATTCAAAGAAGTACACTATTTTGATTACAATATTGCATATAAAGAAGGTGTTAAATGGTATGAAAAGCATTTTCACAAAGAAAATAAATCGAAAGCGATTGGAGAAGCGACACCAGATTACATGTATATGCCCTATGTTCCTCAGCGAATTTATAATTTGCTTCCAAATATTAAATTAATATTCCTTTTAAGAAACCCAGTCGATAGAGCTTACTCACATTATTGGCATGAAGTAAAGTTTGGCTGGGAGAAACTGAGTTTTGAAGAAGCTATATCTATAGAAAAAAAACGAATACTAAAAAACAAACAATTTAAGAGACATTATTCATATCTAGACCGTGGTAAATACATTATTCAATTGGATAGATTTTTAAAATATTTCAATAAAAAACAAGTGTTAATATTAAATTCAAATGATCTAAAAAATAAAAGAAATGAAACAATTTGCAGAGTATTTAATTTTATTGATGTTGATTCTTCTTTCAAAATAAATAATCACGAAAAAAAATATTTAGGAAAAGCACCTAGAATAAAAAAAATCCAAAGACTTTTTCATAAAAATTTTTCAAGCATTCCAAATTCCTTGATGTATGACAAATCTAAAATCGAGTATTATTTTTATAAAAGTGTGTGTAAATCAATTGATTTTTTCAACTTAAAAAATGGATACCCCGATATGGAAGATAAAACTAGAGAATATTTAGAAAATTACTTTGAAAAGTATAATAATTCCTTGGAAAAAAAATTTAAGATAGTATTTTCGTAAATAATATATAATTTTATCTAATTACTTAAGAGGAATATATGGTTAAAGGAGTATTGAATACGATAAAATTGGTTTCCTATTGTATAGTAATATTTGCTTTATTAAATTTAATTGTAACAACTAATATAGAACAA
>CAZHUM010000003.1:52405-61744 GCA_964535805.1 uncultured Thermoplasmata archaeon | reverse complement strand
GTTGATGCTGTTGTGGCGGGTGTTGTGGCTGTTGATATTGCTGCTGACCGTACTGCTGTTGTTGGTATGGCGGTTGCCCATACTGCCCACCGTAGTACTGTTGCTGCTGTCTCTTCTGATGTACCTCGGCCATATCGGGCCTGATGACAAGCCATATGATCAAGCCGATGATGCCTGCGATAAGACCAATTATCAACCAAAGAACCGCATTTTCATCTCTCTTTTTCGCATCCTTGTACATCCAGATAGCTACAAATAACCAAACTACGAACATCAAAAGCTGGATTATACACCAGGCGCCCCAAGCGCCCCAATACCAGTTGTATACTTGCATTGGATATATCATTTATTTTTTCCTCCAGTTTTTTAAAGGATATACATTCACTGATATAAAAATTTCTCTAAATAAAAAATAAAAATAGAAAGGTGTTTGGTTAGAGATTTACTGTGGCGGTGGTGGTTGCTGATATTGTTGTTGCTGTTGTCTCTTCTGCTGTACTTCTGCCATATCTGGTCTGACAACTATCCATATGATCAAACCGATAAGACCAGCTACTAGACCGACTATTAGCCAAAGTACGGCGTTTTCATCTCTTTTTTTAGCGTCCTTGTACATCCAGATACCGATCAGGAGCCAGATTATTAGTGGCACTATGGCTATAAATATTAAGCTGCCAGCACATAATCCCACACCAGCGGTTTCACCTACCTGTAGAACTGAATGCATTCCCATTCCTATCATTTCGTCACCTCGAGGTATTACTCACCGTGGTATATTATCGTCCCTATATAAATTTTATCACAAATATTAAAAGTATGGCGTAAAATGATTTTATGTTTTATAAATCGGGCTTACCAAAAATCCTTGCGGATTTTTCGTTGCCCTTGAAAATATGAAATTTTATACGGACTTGATTATGGCAAACAAGTTTGCCAGGCATATCAAAATTCTAACGAATTCTCTTTGCCTTTTAATCCTAGATTAAAAGATACGTCAGAAAGCTAACGCTTTCTAACTACCCGCTAAAAATCACAGATTTTATAGCGTGCTTTACCAAAAATCCTTACGGATTTTTCGTTGCCCTCGAAAACATGAAATTTTCTACGGACTTGATTATGGCAAACAAGTTTGCCAGGCATATCAAAATTCTAACGAATTCTCTTTGCCTTTTAATCTTAGATTAAAAGATACGTCAGAAAGCTAACGCTTTCTAACTACCCGCTAATTTTTGTGAAAAATGTAGCGGGCCTGAGGGGATTCTGTTCGGAGTATGCGCTTCGCTTATATTCCAAACGCTCGTGAAGCAAAGCTCCACTCACGAACCCAAGGGTTCTCTACTCGGAACGAATTCCAAGCGTTCACAAATCAAAGATTTGTTCTCATCCCTCAGAAAAACGCCCTCGTTATGGCAAAAAAGTTTGCCAGGTACGTCAGAAATCAGAGATTTCTAACTACCCGCTAAAAATCACAGATTTTATAGCGGGCCTGAGGGGATTCGAACCCCCGGCCGATCGGTTAAGAGCCGATCGCTCTACCTAGCTGAGCTACAGGCCCATGTGGGAATCTGTCTTAAACCCGTGTAAAATATAAATGTTTTTACTTGTTTATTCTATTTTCATTTAGTTTTAAGGCCATATATAGACTATATCTAATATATATCTGACGTAAAAATATATATACCCTGCACTAAATCAAGAGTTAAATAAATCGGTGATAATATGGAAAATAAAAAAATATCCTTATTGGTAAGCTTGGTGGTACTGATAATAGCTTTCATGCTATTTACACCTACCATCGCAAGTGCACAATACAGTGACGAAGTCACAGATTCAACCGGAGATGTAAAGCACTGGCGGGTTACTGATACCGGCAGTTATGGCTGGAGAGAAAATGTAGAACGTCCGAACGTAGATATAGTTCGCACCAGTATAGATGAGAGTGCTGGAGAGCTCAATGTCGAGTTGGAGGTTAAAGGAACGATCCAATCCAACGCACAGGAAGATTCATTTTTTATGTATGTAATTGAAATGGAAGATGGAGATGGTGAGTCCTACGATATCACCTATTCCTTCGGTCAAATCTATTTCGAATGGCCGGGAGGTACTGAGTATGGCTTTACGGAGCCTACGGGTTTTGGTACGAGCACCTTACAAGTGAGCTTCCTTTTAGAAGAATATGGCAATCCAGATTCTTTGGAAATATCAGGCGTTACAACTTACGAATATACCGGGTCTGCTGGCACGGGAGAATACTACATGGATGAAGCAAGTCCTGGATCGGATGGATCAAATGGCGATGGATCCTCTGGTGATTTAACCGACGAAGAAAAAGACATGTTAGACAAGTTATGGGCAGGAAGCATGCTCTGCATTGCTCTGGCGATAATAATACCCATAGTTATAGTCGTGATCATAATAATCGTACTGATCAAAGTGATAGGTGGCGATAAAGACGAAGGACAGCCACCTCAACAACCACCACAGCAGGGACCACCACCGGGTCAACCACCTGCACAACAGCAAGGTCAGCAGAGTCCGCCCCCTCCAGGACAAGATCAGGGATCTAATCAAACACCCCCGCCACCGAGCGATGAGAAGAAAGAAGGAGATTGGTAAATATGGATATGTCAAATATGTTCTCGATACCGAACGAAAACTACAACCTACCGCCTAAGTTGAAAGAAGCTAGGAAGATGATGCGGTTCGCATCGATATTCTTCCTGGTCGCCGCAGTGCTCTACGGTCTGTGGGGCATATGGGCTTTAATATTCTCGTTTGGATGGATTGGTAATATGGTAAGGGGTGTTATCTATCTAGCGATTGGTTTTATAGCCCTGATAGTCAAAACCAAGTTTGAAGAAGAGATGTTATATCCTTTGGATCGTGGTCAAACAAAACACGTGAAAGATAATGGCATACTCTACATCATACTCGGATTCATATTCGGTATGGGGCTTGCAGGTATCTTAGCATTACTCGGTTACATGAAACTCGAAGAAGTCGACACGTCGCCCAAGTACTGTCCAACATGTAACCAGCAGCTCAGTTACATACAGCAGTATCAAAGCTGGTACTGCAACAACTGCCAGGATTATAAAACTCCAGTACAACCTGCACAACCGCAGCAGCCTCAATATGGTGGACAACAGGGCTATCAGCAACAGCCCCAGCAGGGATACCAACAACCACAAGAGCAGGGTCAGCCAGAGGGACAACAGTATGGTCAAGAAGAGCAGCAGCCTCAGACTGAACAACCACCTCAGCAGCAAACTCAACAGGGCTACGGACAACAGCCCCAACAGGAACAAGAACCCCAGCAGCAGCAGAACGCTTGCCCGACATGCGGTTCTCAGCTGAGATGGATAAACGAATACAGCCGTTGGTACTGCGATAACTGTCAGGAATACAAGTAGAAACAAAAACCCTTCCCAACTTTCTTATTTTATTCCCAAACTTTTTTATACTCTCAAAGAGCTTTTTTATCGTCTTACAGATCGTCAGACAGGGATGCACCATGCCGAAGAAACTTCCAAAATATCTCAGGAAGGATGAGATAAGGAAATTGCTTGATTCTCCACCTAGAGAGAAGACCAGAGATCGATTGATTCTGCGGATTTTATATAGATGTGGACTCCGTGTATCGGAACTCGTTAACCTTAAGATCGAGGACGTCGATTTCACAGAGGGAATGATCACGATCCGGGGTGGGAAAGGAGATAAAGACAGAGTCGTACCCATCGATAATCACACTTTGGATCTTATAGAATTTTACATCGTAGATGCTGACCAAGGGTACATGATATTATCCGAAAGGGGCGAGCCCCTCTCCACGAGACAGGTAGAACGCATCGTAAAAAAGTACGCAAAGAGTGCAGACATCAAGAAGAACGTCTACCCGCACATGCTCAGACACAGTTTCGCAGTCCACTGCTTGAAGGCGGGCATGAACCTCAGGAGCGTGCAGAAGATGCTCGGTCACTCGAGTTTGACCACAACACAGATATACCTGGACCTGACTGGGGAGGACATCAAGCAGGACTACGAGAGTCATCCATTACCTGCTTAATCAAGTAAAAGGTGTTCCTATGCATGAAGATGTTTTATCCACGATAGATGATTTCGCTGAGGAGATGAAGGATACTTTGATGGATATGCTTAAAATATCCGCCATCGGTCCGGACAACGGAGGGGACGGCGAGATGGAAAGGGCGAAATTCCTGATGGATATCTTACCCGAATTCGGATTCGATCGTATCGAGAGGTACGATGCCCCGGATGATAGGGTGTCCGCAGGGGTCAGACCGAATATTATAGCTGTAAAAGAGGGGAAGGAGGACAAGAACATGGTGATACTAACACACATGGATATAGTCCCTGAAGGAGATCTAGATGAGTGGGACATGGATCCCTTCGATCCAGTTTTCAAGGGCGGTAAGATATACGGGAGGGGAGCCGAGGATAACGGCCAGGAAGCCATCGTTTCTCTGTACGTATCCAAGGTCCTTTCAGAGTTGAACATCGTCCCGAAATACAACTACGTCGTAGCATTGGTATCCGATGAAGAAACTGGGAGCGAGTACGGTGTGAAATACCTGGTCGACCAAGGTCTCTTCTCCGAGGACGACCTGATAATCGTACCAGATCACAGCGAAGAGCTGGGGAATAAAATCGAGGTCAAGGAAAAATCCGCGGTTTGGGTCAAGATAACGGTCCACGGTAAGCAGGGTCATGCAGCAATGCCTGGCTCCACGATAAACGCGAACCGGGTAGCCTGTATGTATCAGACACGAGTAGATGGAAGGCTGCAGGATACATTCGATGATGAAGACCCTCTCTTTTCCCCTGCAAGAAGTACCCTGGAACCCACAAAGAGAGAAGCCAACGTACCCAATGTGAACACCATCCCCGGTAAAGACGTCCAGTACTACGACTGCAGGATAATACCCACCATCAAATTGAAGGACGTCAAAAAGGTATTCACGGATACGGCGGAAGAAGTATCTAGTGAAACAGGGGCCGATATAGACATCGACATAATCAAGGGAAAGAGGGCACCGAAGGGCACGCCAACGGATTCTGAAGTTTTCGTCAGATTAAAAGAAGCTGTAGAGAAAGTGACGGGTCTATCACCGGATCCAGTGGGTATAGGCGGTGGAACCGTTGCGGCACATTTCAGAGAAAAGGGTATACCCGCTGTTGTATGGTGTACGAACGAAGAGCTTGCCCACCAGCCCAACGAGTACGCTGTTTTAGACTACATGGTGAAAGACGGTAAAGTATACACGACCATGCTTTTGGATGATGAATGACCTATTAGAAAACGGTCACTTCGTCATTAAGGACCATATCCGTGAGCTGCCCTATATTGTCCAAGAAATCTTCTGTTATTGCTTCAGCAGTATCTAGGTGTACGTCGTAGTTTTTCTTCTCAGGGACTACTAACTGCACGCTGGCTGCCTGGGGCTCGGATATCGGTTTTCCTATCTGGGAGACCAATCGAACAAACACGTCGTGCACTTGATCTTCCAACTCATCGTATATCTTTTGAGCTATCTGGTTGGAAGCTAGGTTGTATAATTTACCGACATGCGTAACCGGGTTCTTTCCAGCAGCGGCCTCCATGCTCATGGGTCTGAATGGAGTGATCAAGCCGTTCACCCTGTTTCCTCGACCTACCGAGCCGTCGTCCCCGTTCTCCATGGAGAGTCCAGTTACCGTAAGATAATACGTTCCTTTTTCGTAATTATCGGCTGTATTAACGAATACTTCGATATCCCTATCCGTAATTTTTAGAGCATAGTCCTTAACTACATCTCCAAGCTGATCGATGACATTTTTGTAATGATCGGCATCAGGTGTGAGTGAATCTACTATTGCCGCAGCGATTGTCAGGTCTATCTCGTTACCTATCCGTGTTGCCATGACTTTTACGTCCTGCCCTACCTCTGGCAAATCCTTTTTCAGATCGCCATTGATGAATTTCTCGACTTCAAGGGCGGTTCTCTCCGTTTCACTAAGGGGTGCGAAGGAAACACCAAATGATGTATCATTGGCATTGTGGGTGCTTGTATCGTAGACGTCTCTAAGGTCTATTGAACCTTGACCGATTCGACAGTCCAGCATAACATCATTTTTGGAATCGAGGTAAGTACAAGTGTTTTCTAAATACTCTTCAGCAGCCCTCAATGCAGTTGATTTGTATGGAAGCCTTTTACCGTCGACTTCGGTAACAGCTCTACCTACCAATAGGATATAAGGAGGCTCCAAGATCTTTCCTCCACCGAACTCTGGACTCGCTTGCCCTCCTACGATCTGGACTTCATCGGTATTGTGATGGAGTATTCTATCGTGTTTTTCTTTATACATCCTACAGAGTGCTCTGCTCACTTCCTCCGCTATGCCGTCGGCTATGCTGTCGGGGTGACCTATACCCTTTCTCTCAACGATCTCGATGTGCTGCTCTTCTATCGGCGTTTCCCATATTATTTCTGCTTCTATGTTTTTTGACATATTATTCCTCCATCACAACACGCCCACAAACCACGTGTTGATTCTCATCATATCTAAAATGAAAATCCTCATATATCTTAGAGGGAGTAAAATTCCTCACACGGCCACATATATTAATATCTTTTTATCCTTGTTATTCCAATAGGAATAATTCTATATACAACATTAATAATTCAGTCATGATGATCAAAGATCTAGGTCAGATCCGCATACTTAGAAAAAAGATCGGTATGACACAGGCTGAACTAGCGGAAAAAGTAGGGGTGAGCCAATCACTTATAGCAAAGATAGAAAACGGTAGAACGCAGCCCTCATTCGAAAAAGGCAGGAGGATACTGAATGTTTTAGAGGGCTTCGTCGATAAAGGGAAAAACAAGAGGGCAAAAGAAGTGCATAGCACCGATTTGCTGCACCTCTCTCCAGATGATTCAGTTGGGACTGCTCTAGAGGTGATGAAAGAAAACGCGGTATCCCAACTTCCTATAATAGGAAACGGTAAGTCCATCGGCTCCATAACCGAAAGAGGTTTGATAAAGAATTTCGATACACTGGACAGGGATGAACCATTGAGCATTATCATGGATCCCAGCTTTCCTCTCATAGAAAAAAATGCAAGAATAAGCGTGGTTAAAGAATTATTGAGATACTACCCAAGTGTACTCACCATGTGGGAAGGTGACATAGTTGGTATAATCACGAAAGCGGATCTTCTAGACGAAGTTTAAGGGTCACATACCCCAGAACGGTTTTTCCTCTTTTTTTATCTCCCTGATCTCTTCGAGTATCCTGTTTTCGTCGAAGTTAAGCTCTATATCTCTTAATTTTCTAGCATCTCCCTCTGGTATATCGATGTACAAGTCCTCCCCCTCCTTGATCTGCCTACCAACTGTGACTCCAGCAATGGCAACAGCTACTTCTTCCCCCTGCTCAGCGAGATCAAGGGATTTATCACCGCTTCGTATGCTTTTAATGGTGCCGACAACTCTACCGTCTGTCTTCAGGAGCTTTTGGTCTGGTTCGATTTTTCCCGCCAATACTCTTACCCCTACTATCGCAGGTTTACTCACTCTGAACGTATGGTCTTCAAGTATCCTGAATTTACCCGGATGAACGATCTTCTCCCTGCGCATCTCTTCCAATTCCTCTTGTTTCTTCTCCCGCCACGCCATATATTTTTCCACAAGCTGATACACTACTTTCCCCTGGAAGACCTCTACGTCCATCTTTTTCAACTCTTCTTTAGCATCTGCACAGATATCAACATTGAAAGCAAGTATAGCTCTGTAGATTGGATCACTGAGCGTGACAGCTTCGACCAAATCTTTCTGCGATACGTCACCCACGGTTGCTCGGCTCAGGGGTATCTCTTCTTCGTCGAGTTCATAAGCTAACCCCTCGAGAGATCCTATGGCATCAGCCTTTATTATCAATCCATCCTCTTCAATTTCGATACTGGGTTGACTCTCTTTTCTCACCTGCTCTATAACATCCTGTACGTCTCTATCCCCGACCACTCTTATAGGCGCACCGGCCATGACCCCTTCGACTTCTGGAGTGACTATCTTGATGCCTGCAGCTGCACTGACCTCTTCGATCTCGTCGAATTTCTCCCTCGGATCCCGGATCTCGTCCAGCGGTTTAGGTTTAAGCAGTGCTTTGATCCTGGTTTTCAACGGCTCATTTATGGTGCCGATCACAACATCATCGTCCTTCCTGAAAACCCCTTCGTAAACGATGGTGTCGAAAGTCGTGCCCATACCCAGTACTTCTTTTACTTCCAGAACGGTACCCACTCCAGCCCCTTCTTCGACTTGCAGTTGATCCTCCAGAAATCTCTGGGCAAGCCCGATCAGGGTAAGCAGAAGATCTTCTATGCCCTCCCCGGTCTCCGCGCTCATTGGAACGATACCGATGTTTTTACTGAAATCGTTCACATTGTCGTACCTATCAGCAGAGAAACCCCTGTCGTACAACTCTCCTATCATGTCATAAAGTGCTTCCGTCATCCTGTCCCGTGCATCGTTTGTCTGCTCCTGGAAGCTCTTGATGAATGGCATGTTTTTTGAATTCCAACCCGTTATCCTGTCCACCTTGTTCGCACCTATTATGAAAGGCGTCTTCTCTTTTTTCAGTATCTCTATGGATTCGATGGTCTGCGGCTTAAAGCCTTCACGTATATCGACGATCAGAACCGCTAGATCCGCCAGAGCACCCCCTCTGGAACGAAGGGTCATGAAAGAATGATGTCCCGGTGTATCTATGAAAAGGAGTCCTGGCAGTGTAAAAGTAAGGTTACAGCCCAGGTCCGAGCACGCTTCTTTGAGCACCTCGATAGGGACCTCCGTGGCACCTATATGCTGGGTTATCTTACCCGCCTCCCTGTCAGCGACCGTAGTCCCTCCTCTAACCTTATCCAAAAAAGTTGTTTTGCCGTGGTCTACGTGACCCAGTACACTGACTATCGGTTGACGGGTGTACATCAAAAAGAACTAGCTAGAGACCTTATATAAATTTTTACTGTGGCTAATCTTCCTTTATCTCCCGGATATCCCGGACTATGTATCCACAGAACTCGCAGTGAGCCGATTTGTCTATCTCAACCTCTAAAGCTTTGTTGCCGCACTTCGGGCATATTTCCAAGCTGCCAGGTGAGAATTTTTTCTCCCCATTTTCTTCCGGTTCTTCTTTCTCGCCCCATACATCGTCTTCCTCTGTTGTAATTTTTTCTTCGGCAGGTTCCTCGGCTTCTACCGCTTCTTCCCCGGGGGATCCCTCCTCTTCCACGTATACGACTTCTTCTTCAGGCTCTTCCATCTCTACCTGTTCTTC
>CAZHUM010000003.1:0-52305 GCA_964535805.1 uncultured Thermoplasmata archaeon | reverse complement strand
CCTCTTCCACGTATACGACTTCTTCTTCAGGCTCTTCCATCTCTACCTGTTCTTCCCCGGGGGGTCCCTCCTCTTCCACGTATACGACTTCTTCTTCAGGCTCTTCCATCTCTACCTGTTCTTCTGCTGGTTCCTCGTCTTCTATCTCTTCAACGTAATCTACCTGTTCTTCCGTTATCTCCTCGGTTTCCTCTCCCTCTTCAAGCGGTTCTTCTTCCTCTTTTTTCCCCTGGATATTCCCCATCAAGGCCGTGATTATCAGTTCTCCCGTTTTTGGAGAGATGTGAGTAGACATGTTGATGGGCTGCCAGCCGTGTTCTATACCAGCGTTGATGGTCTTCTCGCATTTTTTATGAGCACCCTTACCTTCGAATCTTAAGAGTTTAACTTCACTGTAACCCTTCATCGAAAAAGGTTATGCACTTATAACATATAAAATTTAGTCCGTGTAATATTAAACTACTATATCTCCCCCGAGAACCAATGGTTCTCCCCGATCCGTTCGAATCCGAGTTTATCTGCCAGCGACAAAGATTCTTCATTATCCTGGAATATATCGACCACCGGGACGAGCTTCTTTTCTTCCGCCCATGAGCACACGGCTTCGGTCACCGCCTTGGCACAGCCCTTCCTACGATGCTCTTCTTTGACGTGTAAAAAGCCCAGGCAAACTACCTTATCCGTTAAGTAGTGCGTCAAGCACCATGCCACCAGTTCTTTATCTTGGCGAAGACCGAACGCGGGTCCGTCTTGGATCCTGCTTTTTATGTACTCTACGGAATCCCCGGGGCCCAGACCCCAGTACTGATCGATCACTTCCGCATCTTCTTCTTTCAGTTCTACAATTTCGTACCCCGGCCCTTCGTTCTCTTCCCACGGTCTTTTCATCATCCAAGTCGGGTGATCATCTATGTTTTTGAGCACTTCTTCGCAGGCTTGAAATGATCGGTGGTCAATCGAATGAAACCGATACTCTCCCTCATCCAAAGAATTGAGCAGCCCCTTCAGCACCTCTCTTTCGCCTCTCATCGTGACGGTGTGATCCATCTTGACCAGTACCGCCTTGGGGTTCTCCGGATCATCCAATAGGATCGTGCTCTCTTCGTTTTCCAATCTTGCGATGGGATAAGAATTCCGTATCTCGTCATCGGATAGAAATTTTCTTGCGGCTCGGCGGCTCATCAATCTATCGTAGATATCTAACTATAATAATGTTTTTTCGAGAAAGGAAAGTAAGGTGCCGGGATTTTAGCTGCTGGACCATATAGGGGTCTTCAATTTTTATTGGGGAAAGCCACCTGTATCCCAGCAGATAGAGTATAGGTTTTAGATTTATAAATGTTGTCCTATAATTATATATGATCTAGTCTCAAAAATCTTAAACGTATCCTTACCCTATATACATGTATAGGTAATCAAAATGGGCAAAGACATCTTCGAACCGGAGTTGGTCGGAAGAAAGGAAGAAATCCATGAGTTAAAATCATTCTACGACAGATGCCGTGACGGAAATGGTTATACTGTTTTCCTGTCCGGCGAGGCCGGTATCGGTAAGACAAGGCTCATCGAAGAATTCATAAGTTACGTGCAGGACTCTGCAAAGGTGATCCAGGGGTGGTGTCTAACGGACAGCTTGGATCCGATGATGCCCGTGAAAGAAGCCCTTCGTGACGCTGATTTATCATATCTCATATCCGAAAACCCTCCTCCGAAAATAATCTCAGTGTTTCTAATAGATGAGAACGGTCTTTTGATAACCAAAGCACAGAGAGGAGAGAGCGAGCTGGATCCAGACATATTCGCTTCCATGCTCAGTGCGGTGGAAAATTTTATCGCCGACTCCATGTCGATGATGGATGAAGAAAAAGGTCAGATAAATTCGATCGAATACGGTGATTACGAGATAGTCATACAATCAGAGAAAGAGCTTCACCTTACAGCAATAATAAAGGGAGAGGGGAGCGAGTTTTTATTGGATGACATGAGAAAAAAGCTCGTTGAGATAAGCGAAGAATTCGGTGGATGGACAGGAGATATGGACGAATCCAGAAGATTAAAACCCTACGCAGACTGGTTCATAGAATCCGGTAAGTACGAAGGCGAACATCTGGTCAACGACCCCAAGTTGAGAAAGGAGCACCTTTTAGAAAGTTTTTTGATAGGTCTAAAGCGTTTATCCTTAGATGAACCGTTGATCCTATTTATCGACGATCTTCAGTGGTCGGATCCATCTACGCTCAATCTTATTCACTACATCTCGAGGAATACCAAGGAACATCCGATCATGATCCTGGGCACTTACAGACCCGAGGACATCATAGACGGTCACGATGGACAAGTCCACCCCCTGAGCAAGACCATGCAGGTAATGAACAGGGAGGGATTGTATCACGATATCCATTTGAATAGACTGACAGAAGAAGATGTAAACAAGTTTATGGAAAAGACACTGGGAAAATTGGATATGCCCCGGAGATTGTTCAATCGAATCTACAAGGAGAGCGAGGGCAACCCGTTCTTTTTATTGGAACTGATCCAGGTGCTGGTAGGTGAAGAACATCTGGTTGAAGAGGATGGCGTGTGGATAACCGGTGAGCACATCGACGATGTTCATATTCCATCTAAAGTTTACGACTTGGTGATCAGAAGGCTCGAAAGGCTAGTTGAGGAGCAGAGAGATATCTTGGAATGTGCAAGTGTAGTAGGAGATGAATTCGAGAGCAAAGTGCTGACACCAGTCACTCAAGAGAACAGAGTCAAACTACTGAAGAACCTTAACGCTATCGAAAGAGTACACAATCTGATCCACTCCATGGATAAAAGGTACAAATTCGATCATTCAAAGATCAGAGAAGTTCTTTACACCGGTATAAATCAAGAATTACGGGAGGAATATCACAGGATAATAGCAGAGAGCTACGAAACCCTCTACGATGAGCCCGAAGAAGTGCTTGAGCAACTCGGTCATCACTACTATATGGCTAGCGATCCAAGAGGTATAGATTATCTGACGGGCTTGGGCGATAAGGCTAGAGATGTATACTCCAACGAAGAAGCGGTTGAATACTACCGAAGTGCTTTGTCACTATTGGAAGATGAGGAAGGAGAGCGATACAAAATGTTGAAGATGCATCTAGGTGATCTTAACAACATACTGGGAGAGTACGAAATCGCGTTGAAGAGCTACGAAGACGTGCTGGCGGTGGGAGAAAAAGTTGGTGATAATGCAGATATTATCAACAGAATATCAATTGTGTATCTAAACAAGGGTGATTTGGACGGAGCAAGAGTGGTAGCGGACCGAGGCTTGAAAATAGTAGAGGAGGAAAGCATCGAAAGAGGAAGACTGCTCAGCACGAAGGCAGAATCATACAACAGCCAGGGTAATTACGATAAAGCACGAGAACTACTGCTTCAGCATAAATCCATAATAGATAATCTGGATATCAAAGAAGATAAAGCTGAAGTGCTAAAGAACCTAGGCATCTCAGCTTTCAGGCAGAGTGATTACGACGAGGCCATAGGATACTTGGAAGAAGCAGTAGAGATATCCAGGGATATGGACGACATCAAGTTACTCGCCGATTCCTACCAGAGCCTGGGGCTGGTCTATGGGAACATGGAGAAGCTGGATAAAGCGTTGAAGAACTACGATATCGCGCTGGAAAACTATCAAAAGATAGGGGATATAAGAGGTGTCTCTTATGTGTACAAATCCATGGGGATAGCATATCGGATCATGAGTGATTACGATAAAGCACTAGAATATCAATTCAAGAGCAACGATATCGCTAAGAGGATAGGAGATATGAAAGGACTGTCATCCACTTACCAGAATATCGGGATACTCTACTATGATAAAGGTGAGCTTGAAAAAACTTTGAAGTACTTCGTAAAGGCATCGAAGTTGATGGAATACATAGGAGATAAGCAGGGGATGGCGTGGTCGTACAACAACATGGGCGTACTTTACAATATTCTGGGTGATTTGGATAGGTCGTTAGAGAGCCATGAGAAAAGTCTTGAATTGAAGAGATCAATGGGCGATACATTCGGTGAAACCAGCTCGCTGTACAATCTAGGCTCCCTTTATTACGACATGGGAGATTACGATAAATCGGAAGAATATCACGAGGAAAGTTTGAAACTGTGTAAAGAGTTGGATGAAAAGGTACTGACGGTTGAGAACAACTGCTTCCTGAGCAAGATATGCATGGAGAGGGGAGAAAAAGAAAAAGCTTTGGAACTTGCTGAAAAAGCCCTTAATGTGACCCGCGAAACCGGGGTCAAACAGGTCGAAGGTATGTCCCTGTTAACATACGGACAAGCTTTGAAAATGAACGGAGGGTTAGATAAAGCTGAAGAGATGTTCCAGGAAGCCAAGGAATTGTATGAATCATCCGGCGATAAGAAGGGGATGGCAGAGCTCTATTATCACAAAGGACTGCTTCAAATCGAAAGGGGAGAAGAAAACGAAGCTGTAGAACTGCTGAAAAAGTCGCAAAAGATGTTCAAAGAAGCTAGTATGAAACTTTGGGAGGGAAAAGTCAAGGAAAGGTTGAAAGAACTCGAGTGAACCACATCCAAAACCATAATATACCTTGACGTTGATAAATAAACATGGCGGTAGAGTTCGTAGATGTAGATTTCATCATCAATGTCATCATCGTGGTCGCTCTCGGCAGCGTGATCGGTCTGGAGAGGGAGCACCGTGAGGACAAGACGATGGTGATAGCCGGAGTCAGGACGTTCCCACTTACATCTTTGTCCGGTCTAATATTCTCTTTTCTATCCGCCAACGTGGGTCTTGCGCTCATCGAAGTGGGAGTGATCATTTTTGGGGGGTTTGCCCTGATACTAGCATACCTGAAGTACGAGGTCCACACCATCGGTATAACCACGCCTGTGGCACTTTTCATAACCTTCCTGGTAGGAATAATGGTGGAGCAGGGTTTCATCTTCGAAGCTGCCTTCGTCGCCATCCTGATAACGGTTTTGCTGCTCACGAAGAAGAGATTGCACAACATAGCCAGGAAGTTGGGTGAGTGAGGGCGAATTTCTAAATACTACCACTTGATGAATGAATCATGGACCTACTCCCCAAGGCTGAAGAAGCGGTTAAAAAAGACCTATGCGACCACTGCCTGGGCAGGTTGTTCGCTCTTATGGGACACGGTCTTACAAACAAGGAAAGGGGAAAGGCCTTGAGAGTATATCTCGCCATGGCTTCATCGACCGAGGATAACAAAGTAGAGGTTACTGAGGAACCGGAGGAATGCAGTGTTTGTTACAACCTTTTCGACGAGCTGGATAAGTTCGCTTCACTTACAGCCGAGAAGTTAGAACCCTATGATTATGATACTTTTTTAGTGGGTACAAGGATCGATCCCGAGATAATCGAGAACGAGGAGAAACTTTGGACAGAGCTGGATATAACGACATCCGCACCCATAAAGTCAGAGTTGAACAGAGAGATCGGAAAAAAGGTCGATGACCAGGTCGACGCCGAGGCGGACCTAGAGGTACCTGACATCAAGGGCATCATAGATACCAGATTCGATACGGTAGAGGTAGAGATATCGCCCTTATTCGTTTACGGCAGATACAGGAAGCTGTCCAGAGAGATACCCCAGACACAATGGAATTGTAAGGATTGCTGGGGCCGGGGCTGCATAAAGTGCGGATTCACAGGTAAGATGTACGAGACCAGCGTAGAGGAGATCATCGGAGAACCTCTTCTAGATGTGGTACTAGGCGATGACTTTACACTACATGGGATGGGGAGAGAGGACATCGACGCAAAGATGCTGGGTAACGGCAGACCCTTCGTCATGGAGATCAAGAATCCAGTCAAAAGGGATATCGACTTCGATTCGCTACAAAAAGAGGTCTCTAAAGACGGGCGGGTCGAGATCGATAAGCTGAGGTTGACGGACAGAAAAAAGGTGAGGGAGATCAAGGCTGCGGGAGTCGATAAGAGTTACCGCGTCGAGATAAGGATTGAGGGGGAAATCGAAAGGGGAAAGTTTAAAAAGGGAATCGAGTCTTTGAAAGGAACTGAGTTATCTCAGAGAACCCCGAGCAGAGTAAGCCACAGGCGCTCTGACAAGGTGAGAAAACGAAAGGTCTATGACATTTCGCTGGAAAACTTCGATGATAACGAAGCCGTTATCACACTCACCTGTCAAGCCGGTACCTACGTGAAAGAATTTATCAACGGGGACCAAGGCAGAACACAGCCCAATTTGGCTGAAGTGCTCGGGAAGGAGTGCACCGTAAAAAAGTTGGATGTATTAGAAGTGCACTACAAATATGAAGATGTGGTACAATGAAGAGGTCAAAAGGAACAAGGCAGGGGACCAGAAATATCCTGCGTAAAAAGCCGCGCGAAAGGGGCATGATACCCGTAACCAGGGCACTGCAGCAGTTCGAAGAAGGAGAAAAAGTAAAGATTTTGCTCGAACCAAGTGTACACAAGGGGCAGCCCCACAGAAGATTCCATGGAAAGACAGGCGTGGTCGAAGGAAAGCAGGGTGGATCTTTTGTAGTCAACGTTAAAGACGGGGGAAAGGAGAAGAAAGTTATCGCCCGTTCTGAACATCTCAGGAAATTAGATTAGGAGGAAGGAAATGAGCGAAGAATCACGATATGTTACTCTAGCTGAGGTAAAAGAACTTCTTTCTGAAGAGGCTGAGGAAAGAGAACTTACATACGAGCAGAGTCTTTCCTTGAGCCATGCTGAAAAATTCGTCGAGCTGTCGAAAGAGGACACTGAGAAATTAGTCAAGGAATTGAATGAAAGCTTCGATTTTATGAACGAGCAGTTGGCCTATAAAACCGCGGACATATTGCCATTGGACGTGGACGGTGTGCTTGCGGTATTCTCAAAAGATAGGTACACCCCCTCGAAAGACGACTGCACGGACATAATCGATCTGATAAAGAAGTACATAGAAGAATGAGGTCTAAGAATGGAAGACTACGCTTACATACTGGATTATCTCGCAGATGGAAGACCCGAAGACAGGGGCTACAAACACGAGAGTTTGGCTTTAGCATTGGGAGAGGACGAGCTCAAACTTTTCGAGCTGATCCCTAGAGAGAATGTGAGCGTGATGATAGGAGAAAGAGTCTTCATCGGTAAAGAATTGGACGACAGGAAGAAGATAAAGCACGTTAAAAGGAGAATAAGGTGGGATGAGCTGACACACGCGGCACAGAGCGAGGTCCCGTACGTTCTCGACGATATAATTGATAAAAAAGGCGACAAATTCATCCAATTCTACAACAACGCCCGCCCGATAACCAAGAGGTATCACATGTTGGAACTACTCCCAGGATTGGGTAAGAAGAAGATGAACGCGATATTGGACGAGAGAAGGAAGAACGGAGAGTACAAAGATTTCGATGACCTTATCGAACGTGTACCGTTACTTCACAAACCGAAAAAGCTGGTCAAAGACAGGATCATGGAAGAACTCCAGCAGGCGAACATAAAATACAAGGTGTGGGTGGCCGAATAGTCGGTGTAAAGATGGTCGACGAAATCTATCAAGAGGTGGATCTGAACGATCTAGAGGACATGGAGGAGTTCATCACTGTATTTTTCCTATTCGATTCCATCTTGCAAACAAATCAAGTCCATCCCTACATGATGTTTCAGCTTTTCAAAAGGATACAGAGTGAAGGGTTGACATAAGAGGTTGCATCTTCATCCCTAGGTTTTCTTCTAGCAAATAAAACATCACTTAGATATCAGAACCAATAGGGATAACCTATCGTGACGATCATGAATAATTTGAATTGATTAGCTAAAATCTAATCATTATCCGTGATAGAGGTCCTTTTCTAGTTACCAACTTTTGCAGGAGACCAGACGTATGATATCGCGGATGGTGTACTGGTATCAGTTAAAAAGAGGCTTCTCTAGGTATTAACGAATCCAACAGCGAAACATATATTGATAGGTATCATCTGTATTAACGGTGCTTTGATGAGCGAGCTAATAGAGGATAACAACACGAAATATCTATCCAAAGAGAGCAAGCCGGAGAGAGTGTACATCTGGGACGAGACCCTGAGGGGCGGAGAGCAGAGTCCCGGTGTGATATTCGATGTACAGGACAAGGTTGACATCGCCACATACCTGGACGATATGGGCGTTGCGGTGATCGACGCCGGCTTTCCCATGATGTCCAGCGGAGAGCGGGAGGCGATAAAGACCCTTCTTGACCTAGGACTGAAGGCTGAAGTGGGAGTCACTGTCAGAAGTTCCAAGGAGGACATCGACACCGCTGTAGAACTTGGTGCAGAAGACATCTACATGTTCTCCACAACTAGCAAATTTCATCTTCACTACAAGCACGGACTCACCGAAGAACACTGTCGCAAGAACGTACTAGCAGCAGCCAAATACGCCCATGACCGAGGGGTAAACTTCGATTTTATCACCGAGGACACCACCCGCTCTAATGTTGACTTTGTGGTGGAACTCATTAAAGACATCAAAGAACTGGGTGCTAGACGTATAATACTATGCGATACGGTAAGCTCCATAACTCCCGAAGCCATGTACAGATTTACAAGAGATATCATAGAACGAGTGGGCAGAGGGCCATGGGGAGTACACTGCCACAACGACTTCGGCCTGGCGGTGGCAAACACAGTAGCAGCCGTACAAGCTGGTGTGGAGTACCCCACCCTCACAGTCAATTCACTGGGGGACAGTTCTGGCAATCCGGCCATGGAGGAAGTGATCTTGGCGGTAGAAAAATTACTCAACATACCCACAGGGATCGACACCACAAAACTCTACGGACTCTGCAAACTGGTTGAAGAGCGCTCAGGCGTGTACATCTCACCACAGAAACCCATATGCGGATTCAACTCATACAGACACGAAAGCGAGGTACACGTTTCCGGCGTAATGGCTCATACCGGTGCCTACGAACCCATCTTACCGGAAGAGGTCGGGCGAGAGCGTGAATTCGTACTTGGCAAGCACTCCGGTCCGACGAACGTAAAAAATCTATTGGATTCCAAGAACATGGAGCTATCCGAAGAAAAGATATCAACAGTTCTGGATATCATCGAAAAGGAGATGGAAATAGACAGAGATAAACGGATATCAACATTCTTACAGCAAAGAGACGAATACGAATCCAACGTTCTTGGCCTGCCCGAGGAACGTTTCTGGGAGATCGTAAAGGAGGTCCGAGATGGAGACTCTGGCTGAAAGTATCTTCGGAGCACCGGCGGGAGAATTCGTACGCAGGGAGCCAGACAGGATAATGCTCCACGACGGTAACATGCCTTTGATATTCGACCGTCTGGAAAACGTAGAACTCTACGATCCGACACGTATAACCGCGGTGACCGACCATTTCTGTCCGCCCAGCACCATCGAGCGGGCCGGTTACGTAAAACAACTTCGAGAATTCGTCAAGTCAAAAAATATAGAGGATCACGTTGAATTCAAAGGCATCTGCCACCAGATCATGCTGGAGGGAAGAGCAAGACCGGGAGAATTCGTTATAGGTATAGACAGTCATTCAACAACCTACGGCGCCCTGGGTGCATACGGAGTGGGCCTGGGCTCCACGGATACCGCCGAAGTACTGGAGACCGGAAGTACCTGGTTCAAGGTACCTGAAACCGTTAAGGTAAATATACTAAAAAACGCCCCGGGAACCGACCTCGCCCTGGACCTTCTCCGTCAGGTAAAATATATCTGTAATTATCGTTCGATAGAGTTCGTTGACCATGCAGAGAACAGCATGGACACTAGGGCCACCATATGCAACATGGCCGCCGAAACAGGAGCCAAAGCCGTTGTGTTCCCTACAGACCGGATAACCACAGAATATCTTCGGAAATATGGCATCCGAGAAGAGATGAAATTTTCTACCGATGAATCCCTCTGCAGTACGATAATAGATATCGAACCAACGGAATCGCTGGTTGCCGTACCTCACAAACCCTATTCGGTAAGGAAGGCAGCCAAACTCAAAGGCACCACCATCGATCAGGTAGTCCTTGGCTCATGCGCCAGCGGCCGTTACAGTGATATAAAGACGGCTGCAGACGTGCTGAAGAATAAAAAGATACATCCAGATGTAAGGATGCTTGTGATACCCTCCTCGGCAGATATACTGGAAAGGGCCATGAGAGACGGACATATCCAAACTCTGCTCGGAGCCGGAGCGGTACTTTTGAACCCGAGCTGCGGACCCTGTGCGGGGATAGACAAAGGACTTCTAGCACAAGGAGAGGTGTGTCTATCCACCTTCAACCGTAATTACCGTGGTCGTATGGGTCCCGGTGACATCTACATCGCAAACGCGGAGATATGCGCACTGTCCGCTGTCGAAGGACTCCTAACAGTACCGGAGGTGTTCTCATGAGAGCAAGGGTATTCGGCCATGAGATAACCACTGACGAGATCCATCCCGGACGCTTCTATTCCACGGATGAAGATACGCTGGTAAAGGGGTTGATGGCCGGCATAGACGAAGGATTCTACCGTACCATCGAACCCGGAGACATACTGGTCGCTGGGAGATATTTCGGCATGGGCTCCGGTCGTGAAAGTGCGGTCCAAGCTATCAAACTAGCCGGTATCAAGTTCATCATCGCCGAGAGTTTTTCACGGTACTTTTACAGGAACTGCATAAACCACGGTATCTACCCACTGGAAGTAGAAGGTATTTTGCAAATGATCGACGAAGGTGACGAACTGGATATAGATATGAAAAACAATACCATCCGCAACCGGACTAAAGATACTGTGATGACCTTCGATCCCCTGCCGGACATGATGATAAAGATTATTATAGAGAGAGCATAGTCCACATCCATGTACGATTCCGACGTGATCATCGTAGGCGCAGGCCCGGCAGGTCTATCCGCTGCTGCTAGAGCGCGTCGTGTACGCACTTTCAATCTTTTACCGGCCAGTGTGACCATCATCTCCAATTCGGACCCCGGAGGACTTGCCGACTGGTGGAAGGTAAGAGTAACTGGTGACGGATGGAGCTATGAAAAGGGCGAACTCACAAAAAAACTTCTTACGGATGTACACGATTACAATATCCCTATAATACAAGAAACGGTCAACCGTGTTTATCGGGAAGATGATATCGTGGTGGTAGCAACCGATGATAAAAAATACCGCTGCCTTGCCGCCGTGGTATGCACCGGCATGAGGGTCACCTGGAATGAGAGAGAATTCTTCCCAAAAAAACTCTACGGCACACTGAAAGGTTATCGATACATGGAAGAATACTTTTCTCGAAAGTGTGAGGAAAATACCGGTAAGAGGATAATCTTTGTTGGTACACCGCCCATGGATACCACTCTAGAACTATTCGAAAGGATCAACAAAGGACGTATGGAGATGATCGTTGTTGAAGATACCGGTAGAAACATACGTGGCTACAAAGAGACCGAAGACGGTAAGATATCTGTCTTAACAGCAGACAAAGAGATAACTGGTGATCTCATACTCGTTGATTTCGAATCCTACATGAACAACAACCTATCATGTCCAAATATATTGGAAAATACCGGCTTCCAAGATATCGACCGGAAATACCGTATCTCCCACGGCATCTACGCTGCCGGAGACGTCACCGGTACGCCTTTTTCAATAGCCAAGGCCGTTGGAGAAGGAACCAGTGCCGGTCTGGAAGCCTACGACCACGTACACCGAGCAAAATTCGGAAAGCCAGCACCTTTATTCGCTTTCTATCCTAATCACCGGGAGTCACAGATAACTCGATTCGAGATACCGGAGCTCAAAGACTTCTACCGTCCTAAATTTTTGGGTAATTATGAGGAGAAAAAGGAAACACTGGTATTCAGAGAAACCTCTCTAGAGCGAAACAAGTTCACCATACCATTACTAAAAGCCTGCGACGGCAGCAGCACACTGGAACAACTGCGTTCAAAGTTCCCACCGGATATAGTCGAAGATACCATCACTACATTGATCCACGGCAAAGATCTAACATTGGAGGTTTGACAGACATGGGATTCATCAAGGAGATCCTAAAAAAGCCGCAGGTAAAGGCACTGCCCTTAAGATTCAAATTCTTCCTTTTCAGATACTTTATGGCTGCCTCAAAACCCTCCATGGATAAAGAACAAAATTACCTCTCCATATACCTGCCCCCGTATCCCTCTAAAGCCTTCGATGCGTTTCTAGATGCACAGGTAGTTGCATCCAATGGAGAGCCTGTACCGGAGATAGTCAACATCGCCGTGACCACGCGCTGTAAAAACAACTGCCGGCACTGTAATACAAAGAACAAAACCGGCGAACTAGACTTAGACGTACTAAAACAAACCATCAAAACACTGGAATCCATGGGGACCTACCAGTTCCTTATCACCGGAGGCGACCCCCTTGAAAGAAACGATCTCGAAGAGATCATCTCCGCTTCCAAAGAACGCTCTATCATGCTCGTATCAACACCCGGAGGTCTGACGGTAAAAAGGGCCCGGGCACTCAAAGACGCCGGATGCCAGGGAGTACTCACCGCTCTTGAACATATGGAAGAAAAGGAAAACGACCGGCGCATGGGATGTCCGGGAGCATACAGACGCAGCCTATCTACTATAGAAGCGGTGAACGATGGAGGGATGCTGTCCGGTGTATGGTCGGTGTTCACATCAGATAGGATATCATCTTTAGATGCTTTCCTTCAATTTTGTGCTTCTAGAGGGGTCAGCGACGTTGCCATATTCGAACCCATGCACGACCATAGCAAACTGCTGAAGCCCGCAGAGAGGAAGGTACTCATAGACATACAGAAAAAAGCGACCAAGAAAAAAGACTACCCCCGGGTCATATCCGGCCCCTTCATGGACAGCTCACGATTCATGGGATGCACAGCAGGCTACAACCGATTATACATAGCCCCGGACGGAAGTGTGAATCCATGCGAGATGCTGAGTGAATCATGGGGAAATATCAACAGTGAAAACATAACGGACATATGGTGCGCAATGCACAGAAGGTACCAAGAACCCATCTGTGGATGCCTTGCCTTAGAGGATACAGAAAAACGCTTACCCGCCTTTTATCGTAATCTCATCAGATGATCAAAATCAACAGGAACAGAACCATGGGATATCTAGTGATTATAAAGTAAAGAGGCAGCTTTTTCGCCTTACGTTGAACCTTTTTTTCTAGATATTCCACATCTCCAAAGAGCGATAACAGATCCACTGGGACCAACAGCATGGTCACGGCACCGAAAGAGAAAGACACTATCACTGGTAGATCAAATCTAAGCAGTACGTAGAAAACCGTCAGTATGATCCCCGTGCCTATAAGTAGTGACATGACAGCAGTACTGATAGTCTTGCTCAATCCCATGGAATGTGAAATCGTTTTGATCCCTTTATCCTTATCCTCTTTGTAATCTTCGGCGACGTTGACAAGGTTGATCCCCAGGTTGAGGACAGCGTACCCTGCGACGAAGAGTAAAAACAGCCAGGATATATCACTTTTGACAACCAAATAACCAGCTACTAGCGGCAGTATGTAAACACCGATATTGACCGGTAATGGGCTGATTATACCGCGGGATTTAACACGGATGGGCGAAGCGGAATACATGTATCCAAGGGCTAGACCGAATAACCCCAGCAGCCCGACCAACAGGTGTCCTCTGATGATAAGTAAAAACACTAACAGCAGCGAAACAAAGACTTCGATACCCATAACAAACACCAGTTTCCCTCCCAGATATTTTACCGATCTTGCAAGCTTCACCTTACGTAGAGAATCAACTTCTACATCGTGATAACAATTGATATTACACGAAAAAGTAACAACGGCATAGAACAATAAACCGAACAACAACACATCCAATATCAAGATATCCGAAAGTGTATGTGCGGCGAAAAGCGGGCCCAACAGCACGGTAGCCAGAGAGACCAGTTGGATCTTCCATCTGCTCACACGTAAAAAACATCTGATACCCTCTAAGGTATTGTTCTTATTCATAACGCTCAACAGTCCTTCACTGCTTGTTCAATATCTCTTTAACTTTATCGACGTCAACAATCCTATCAACGCAGCTTTCCTTAAGTAGATGTATACCTGAGTTACCGTATCTATCAGTGCAACTTGGTCTATTGTCTCAACCAGTTCTAGACGACAGGCCGCACCTACCACCGCCGCGGGTATAATGCAACCCCGGACTGGTAGCCTTTGAAAGGACGTCCATCATAAATGTAATTTTTCTTAGACACATATAAATCCTTTGCATCCATTCTTGGCTTATCCATCCTAAAATGTAAGCGGGAATCAACACTCACCATAACACTTTTATACAATCAAACCGATTCTATACTTGTCTGACGTGATGTCGGACAAATTATATAATATCGGATGGGATATTAATGCGCTCTAGCCAATACTACCGTAAGGTAACTCTAAATGAGAACGATGGAACGATGGAAGGAGGAAGATAACTTGTATTTAAAGAAAGTAACGATGGAGAACTTCAAGTCTTTTGGAAAAAAGATGGAGGTCCCGCTCAAAAAAGGTTATACGAATATAACGGGTCCTAACGGTTCTGGAAAGTCCAATATCGGAGACGCCATACTCTTCGTACTCGGGCCAAAAAGCTCCAAGGAGATCAGGGCTGGTCGTCTGACGGACCTCATATTCAACGGAGGAAAGAAAGGTAAGCCAGCGGACCGCTGCAAGGTGAGTTTGGTTTTCGAAAACGAGGACAGGGCACTGCCCAGGAACAGCGACGAAGTCACGTTCACCAGAAAGGTACAGCGGTCTAACAACGACATGGGATACAATTCATATTTCTACATAAACGGACGCTCTTCATCGCTCACCGAATTTCAGGAACTGATGTCTCATGCCGGGATATCTCCCGACGGGTACAATATCGTCCAGCAGGGAGACATTGCAAGGATCGTGGAGATGAGCGATTACGAGAGAAGGAAGATACTCGATCATATTTCGGGCATCAGCGATTACGACGATGAGATCGAGAAGGCTGAAAAGAAGAAGGAAAAGGTGAATCAGGACCTTGACCGCATCAGCATACTGCTGAAGGAGATAGATACCCAGGTGAAAGAACTGGAGGAGGACCGTAAAGAGGCATTGAAATTCCAGGAATTGTCCGATAAAGTCTCCGAAGCTAAGAAGATGAAGGCATGGAAAACTAAAGGTGAAGTCGAGAAGACGATACAATCCATGCAGGAAGAGGTGGATAAGAGCAGGGGGCGGTGCGAGAAGATCGACGAAGAAAAGAAAGAGATCAAGGAAAAGATAAAAGCCATCAACAAAGAACTCGATGAACTGGAAGATGAGATCGACAGCAAGGGAGGAAAGAAGAACAAAGAGCTGATGGATGAACTCAACCAACTGAGGCTCAAGGTAGGTAGGGCACAGGACAAGATAGAAGATTACAATCGAGAGATAGACGACAGCAAGAAGAGCAGAAAGATCTACAAAGACAAGATTTCCGAACTAAAAGAAGAAAAAGCATCTTTACAAGAAGAGATATCTGGATCCAAAGAAGAAGTCGAGAAGACGAATAAAAAACTGAAGGAAGTCCAGGACGAAGCAGATGAGGTAAGAGAGAAACAGTCGGAATCAGATGACAGGATAAACGAACTCAGGAAGGACGGTCTAGAGGTCAAGAAAAAATTCGACGAAAAATCCGATAAACTCTCCGATATGAAAGTCGAGCTTGACAGAAAGAAGGACAAGCTGGATAGGGTCATAGAAGATATCTCTGAAAAGGAAGAAGAGATCGAAGGTTTTCAATTCGAGATGAAGGAGAACGATTGGAAGCTGAAAGAAAGGAAAAAGAAGTCCAGCTCTAGAGAATCTCAACTGGAAGAACTCAAAGAGAAATTCCACAAAGAAAGGAACAAGGAGAAGAGTCTGAGAAAAGACAAGGATGACCTCGAGAGCAGGTTGAACAGATTGGAAAGGGAGTACAATCAGTTGAAGGCTCAGGAAGAGGCGGCGAAATCGGTTAAGAGGGGTTATAACAGGGCGGTCCAGAAAATTCTTGAAGCTAGAGATAAGGGCGACATAAAAGGCATACACGGTACGATAGCCGAGCTCGCGGATGTAGATAAAGAATACGAAACCGCCCTTCAGGTGGCAGCCGGCGGGCGGATGCAGTCCATAGTGGTGGACGACGATGGTGTAGCATCTAAAGCCATCAAATTGTTGAAAAAAGATAAAGCCGGAAGAGCGACTTTCTTACCTATAAACAAGATGATGTCCGGTAGACCAAGAGGCAAAGCACTTAGAGCGGTCAAGAACGAGAACGCAGTGGACTTCGCCCTGGATCTTGTTAAATACGACAATCAATACGAGAACGTTTTCTGGTACGTATTCCAAGACACCGTCGTGATGAACGACATCGATTCAGCTAGAAAACTCATGGGTGGTGTCCGGATGGTCACCCTGGACGGAGAGAAGATCGGCAGGAGCGGAGCCATGGTCGGCGGAACGCTGAATAAAAATATGCTGAGCTTCCAAGCTCCGGACAGAGGTAAATTGGACAAGGTCGGCTTGGAGTTGAAGTCAACCAGGGATAATTTGGATAAGGTCGTTGAACAGCTGAAGGAAGCCGAGAAGAATATACAAGAACTGCAGGACGATATCAGGGAGATCCAGACCGATGGAACGGAAGGATACGCTGGTCTCGAAGCAGACGTCAAAGGGCTGAAGAAAAAGATCCAAAAACGTAAAAAGGAGTTAGAAGAGAAAAACAAGGAAAAGAAGAAGATCGAGGAAAAGATCGGAAAACTCGAAACCAAAGTATCGAATTTAGAGGAAAAGAGAGAGGAACTGAAAGCGGAAAGGGACGAGATATCGGAGAAGATACGGAGGATAAGTCCCCAGGAACTGTCCAAAAAGCTTACTGAATTGAACGATAGAGAAGTAGAACTGAATAAAAAATTCAACGAACTCAACTCCCAGAACGAATTGAAGGTGGAGAAGCTCGAAAGGATCGAGAAGGATATTCAGGAGCTGAAAGATGAAAGGAAGAAGCTGAAGAAAACAATCTCGGACAGGGGATCCGACATAAAGAAGAAACAGAAAGTGATCGAAAACAATTCAAAGGAACTTAAGGAACGTTCCAAAAAGGTCAACTCCATGGATGAGGAACTTCAATCACTAAGGGATGAAAGGGACAACAAGAGGGACGAGATGAAAGAACTAGAGCACAAGATCGATACACTCGACACTGAGAAGACCGCCAAGATCACTTTCATCAAAAATCAGAAAGAAAAGATCGGTCAACACATGGAAGAGCTGCAGGAATTGGAAAACGAAGTAGGAGAAGGAAAAGGGATCTCGGAAAAGGACATTCCATCCATGAAGGAACTAAAACATATCATCAGCCGTGGCGAGGCCCAGATGGAGAACTTAAAACCCGTCAACATGAGGGCCATCGAAGACTACAAAGAGAAGAAGAAAAGAAAAGAGAAACTCCAGAAAGAGTACACCGAATTGGAGGATCGAAAAGAAGACTTAGATGCGCTCATAGACGAGATAGACGGAAAGAAAAAAGATGGACTCATGGGAGTTAAAAAGGAGATAAACGAGAATTTCAAAGAAGTATACAAAGAACTTTCAGGAGGCGGCGATGCCCACATGGAAATAGAGAATCCAGAATCCCCCTTCGAAGGCGGTTTGATAGTCAAGGCTAGACCACCAGGAAAGAAGGTTCACAGGATACAGGCACTGTCCGGTGGAGAGAAGGGAGTGGTGTCCATGGCATTTATATTCGCTATACAAAAGTACGATCCGTCACCGTTCTACCTTTTGGATGAGATCGATCAAAACCTGGACGGCGTAAACGCTGAGAACGTCGCTGAGATGATAAGCAAGAATTCCAACTTCGCTCAGTTCATTCAAGTATCTCTCAGGAAAGCTACATTGAAGAAATCGGATCATATCATAGGAGTCACCATACACGACAACGGTGTATCGGACATTATAATGAAGGTAAATATGGGTGCTGACGCGAAAAAGAAAGATATACCAGAGCTTTCTCAAGTGAGTAAGTTGAATCCGGAGGTGGACTGAGATGGTGACTGATAGCGGTCGATCGTACTTTCAAGATACGATACCGGTGAAGCAGCAGGTGGTAACACACCTAAATTTCTTTAAGTCGATAATAGACGAAGGACGCAACGGCGACAGGATCAACGACTACCTGGAGATGATCGAGCACATGGACGAGGAGACCTACTACCAGATATCAAAAGATCCCTTCGAGTGTGCAATAGCATCGGTATTCAAACTGGTGATAAACGAGAAGATGGATCCATGGGATATAGAACTAGAATATTTCGCCAGTGTATATCTAGAGCAAGCTAGAGAGAAGGAAAAAGTCAATTTCGTCGTCGCCGGCCGGCTTATACGTATGGCATGGTCGGTCCTTGAGATGCAGTGCAGGGAGGTGCTGAACACCGCGGAGAATGAAAAGCAGCAGGAAGAAGCAGTTCAAGACGAATTCATCAGTGGATGGGATATATTCGAATGCGATTACTACGATGAACCAGAAGATATAGATTTCGAAAGTGAACTGCTTGACAGCGATACATCACCGATCCATCAAGCTGTTAGAAGAGAGCAGAAGGAACCCGTATCTTTGATGCAGCTGGTATCCGCATTTGAAGAGGCTAAAAAAGAAGCGAAGTACCGCGAGAAGATGGAGCGTATCAGGAAGGAGAAAGTGGAGAAGAGAAAGAAGCAGGAGGAGGAGCACAGGGAGAACTATGATACGAACGCTCACAAGGAGGACCTGCATCAGGATATCGAGATGATCTGGGAACGGATATGTTGGTACGATCAAGACGACCTGGATTTCGATATGATATACGATGGAAGTCTGACTGATATGGTGACCGCCTTCATGTCCTGTTTATTTTTACACAGAGATAACAAGATCAAGTTGGGTCAAAAAGTGCTGCCTGATGGTAAGATCAAGATAGTCAATCTGGTGCCCGAGAACGAGCGTCCAGAGGGCATGATAAGGTTCATAGCTGAAAAGGAAGACGGTAGTCTTCTCGAGAATATAGTTACCGTCCCTCCAGAAGATGAAAAATAGATGTGAATCCAGTCCTCAAACACGGGTTTCAGTTATAGTAATATTCTCCTTTTGATTTTTGCTCGCGGTCCAACCGGGAGTCCAACTTGTTTACCCTGGGTCTATTGGTATCCGGGTCCCTTCTGAAGGTGATGCCCACCTCTTTTAGAAATCTGTTCATCCCCGTTCTCATCTCGAAGGGTCCGTCTCCGACGCCGCGCACACCCGGTTCCCCGGAGAAATCCATTATCAGATCTGAAACATAGTCGATGAAATAGACATCGTGGTCCACGATCATCCCGGCTTTATCAGCCTTCTCCATGAATCTTCGTATGGTCCTGGCTGCATCCATCCTCCTGCTGGAATCAAGGTACGCACTGGGTTCGTCGATAAGATAAAGATCGGCTTCTCTACCCAGGCACAGGGTTATCACCACTCGCTGGAGCTCGCCCCCACTTAGATTATCTACTTCCCTTTCATATAGGTCCATCATATCCAGAGGTTTGATCACCTCTGATTGGAAAAAGTTACTCTGAAGGCTGTCGTATATGTAGCTGTGGTAAAGGTCCAAGACCCGACCGTCGAAATCGGGTTTTATGTACTGCGGTTTGTAGCTCACGCTGATCTGTTTCTCTATCGTTCCTTCCGTCGGTTTTATCTCATCCGCTAACATTTTCACGAAGGTGGTCTTACCCGTAGCATTAGGCCCAACGACACCGATGACCTCCCCCTTGGGGATGAACCCCTTCTTGGTTTCCAACCTGAACGAATCCCACTCCTTTACTAATCTTCCATACTCGATAAGAGGTTCGGAGTGCCATTCACTGTTAGGGGCGTGGCTTTCGAATTCGATCTCTGTGTTCCTGAAGCGGATATTCTCTTCGTTCAGGAAACCCTTAAGATAGGTGTTTATGGACTTCCTCACACCCTTAGGATGAGCTACGATACCATAAGCGCCTTTGGAACCGTAGAGTATATGCACGTTATCAGCCAAGAAATCAAGAACCGCGAGGTCGTGCTCTATCACCATGACCTGACTTTCCTTGCTTTTGTCCTTGATGGCTTTGGCAACGTTAAGCCTCTGTTTGATATCTAGGTAAGAAGATGGCTCGTCGTAGAAGTAGATATCCGCTTCCTTGCTCGAAGCAGCGGCTATAGCGACTCTCTGGAGTTCTCCTCCGGATATATTAGATAGATTTGAATCCAAGGTATTTTCGATATCTAGAATTTTTACCCATCTCATGTAGTCCCCGCCCACACCCTGCAGCAGATCCTCGACTTTCCCGCTGTAGTAAGCGGGGATCTTGTCCACATACTGAGGCTTGAGCGAAGTAGTTATGCCTTCTTCAGATATCTTCTCGAAGTACTCGCCAAGGGCATGCCCAGAGTATTTCTCTATAACCATGTCCCATTCCTCTTTTTTATCGTAATCGCCGAGGTTAGGGATTATCTCGCCGGATAATATCCTGACCGCGGTCGTCTTACCGATACCGTTCGCACCCAGAAGACCGACGACCATCCCTTCTTGAGGCACTGGTAATCTGTACAGACGGAAACTGTTCTCGCCGAATTGATGAACGAGATCGGTATCCAGTTCTTCTGGTAGATTTATTATCTTGATGGCACCGTAGGGGCATTTATCAACGCATATACCGCATCCCGAGCAGAGTTCTTCGGATATGCGGATGCCGTCTTCAATTTTCACTATGGTCTCATCTCCAGTCCTCACTCTGGGGCAGTACTGTATGCATTCGTAGTTGCATCTGTCGTATCGGCATTTATCCTGGAGAACTACTGCTATGCGCATCTCGTCCCAATTATGAGCGGTGGTATTTTATATTGATGGAGAAATCACCTGAAATTTACATAACTCTTATATACAAATCATAAAATGTTTTTACTGATGTTGGACTCTTTACTTGCCAATAACTCGGGGATTATCCCCTTTGCCGTCGTAATCTTGGGTCTAGTACTCGTGATATTGTACCTTTTGATCAAGCAGAACCGTTCCCCTGGAATCCTCACTGGCAATAAAAATAAAGAGATAAAGGTAAGGGAGAGTCTCAGGCAGGACGATTTCGAGTGCCCTAGATGCGGAGCCATAGTTGACGGTGATACGGCCTTGTGTCATGAGTGTGGGGCGGAATTCGAGACTGATCACTACCTCTGTCCAGTATGCGGGACCATCGTTTCAAAAGACGACGAGTCCTGTCCAGAATGTGAAGAACCCTTCATCGTTGTAGAGGACGAAGACAGGTTCGAGTGCCCGGAGTGCGGTGCGAGAGTCGATCAGTTCGACAAAGAGTGCGAGCGGTGCGGTGCAAGGTTCTGGAGTCCAGTTAAAAGAAGAAAACAATCATCTATCGATATCGACGAAGAAGGGCCGAAGAAGATCAGTCCTGACTTGGTTGATGTGGTGGGTCACGAAGATATGGAAAAAGAATCGGAAGATCCAGAAGAACCCGATGATGAGCTTGACGAAGAATATTGGTGATCATCCTTCGATACCGGTTCTCGTTCTTGCCGCTAGACCTTTCTCGTATATTCTTATCTCTTCTCTGTTCAAAAAAGCTCTAGCTAAAGCACATAACTCGTCGTTTTCGTTTACAATTAGAACCTCGTCACCGGCCCTTATATCGTTCCAAGCATCGATAACGAATTTACAGAAAACGTTCTTGCCGGTACGGTTGTATTCTTCACTGTCCTCATCCACGATTATCCTCATAACCGGAGGTTCTGAATTATTATGCAGGATCCATGCGCCTTCTTCCTTCAATGTAAATAATCCGTCGTAATGCCTCGAAGATAGTATATGATCCCCATCCAGGAGCACGTTCCTGATCCTGCCTTTTCTGTTCTTAACGAAGTCCAACTCTCCTTGGGAGAGCAGTCTTCCAGCTCCTTTGAAGAATTGGTAATCAGAAACCGTCTTCACCTTCAACTCGTCGAACGTACATCCCTTTGACTCGTTCAGTGATTCAATTATATCCCCGTCCCATCTCATCCAGTCTTCGATACCCTTCTTTTCCAGGTATCCAACTAATCTTTCTTCATCTTTCTCCATGTGCGGAACCAAGGATTGTGCGATGGGATAAACATCAGACATCTCGGCGGGTACCGGGCCGAAAACCGTGTCTAGCAGTAGATTCACATCGTATGTTGGGAGTAACTCATCTATCTCCTCACCTATATAACGGTCATAGGGCTTATATCCCTCATCTACATCGAAGATAACCGTAGGACCGTCGTTGGGCGGTCGATATTCTTTCCAGATCCATTCCATTATCCTTTTGACGGACGGTCTTTTCAATGTTCCATCTCCAGTATAAAAAAGTGCCTTACTGCGGCTTCTAGGTTCGAATCTTTCCAGGTAACTCCATTCCTTGTAAACTGCCTTCAAAGAATCCAATAAATATGGATGTGAGCGTGCTCTTCTTTCAACTAGCTCCCATAGACTACCGTCCTTGATCGCCTGTTTGATCTTTTCGATCTCCCTGTAGCTGATCCAGAGATTATGTTCCGCTAACAACTTAGTTTGCTCTTTTTTCGGCAGTTCCTTCAGCTCGGAGGCCGTGTACGACTCGCACACCGGACAGTGACATGCCAGGTGTTCAATTTCATCCAGGTTCTTGGTCCCCGAAGAATACATCAGGTCGCCCCTTCGAGCGTATTTGATGTACGAGCTAGAGTCGAATAGATCGCACCCCAGCAGCACGGCCAGTGGATATATCATGGGATGCCCCGCACCGAAGAGATGCACAGGTCCCCTGGGACCCAGTCCTTTCTTCGAAGAGATTATCACATCGACTAGTTCCCTGAATCGGTAATCCTCTAGAAGCGGGACCACACCACCGATGGGATAAAAACTTCCGTTCAGTTCTCCCATAGCCTTCCCGCATCTCTCTCTTATGCCAGGATATATAGAACCCTGTACAGGCAGTGCGATATGCGTATCATCACTCCCGTGACCATCCATGGCTTCTTTTCCTCTTTCGATGGTCGTGTCCACCTTTTTTTCCACCACGGATCTTGCATCCTCGGGCTCGGTGAATTCATCTAGTATCGTGGCGATATCGGTGTCTATGTCTATTTGGAATTCCAGTATCTCATCGGCCCCCACATCTACATCTCCATAAACGTAATTTTGGAATGTACCGGAATCCGTCATGATGGATCCAGAAAAATCCAGCATCGAGTGAAGCCCCACTTTCAGTGCCCTCTCTTTCAGCTCTTCCGTTGTGTATATCACATACGAATTCGTTATCAAAATGTCCGTCCCGAACTCTTCCTGCATCCTTCTTGGAGTTATCGGTAGAAGGTTGGGGTTGATGACAGGCATTATGTTTGGCGTCTCGACGGTACCGTGTTTAGTTTGAAACTCACATATCCTGGCTAATCCATCCTTGTGTTTTACCTCGAACATGCCTTTTACTCCTGCCATAGGGGAGACATCTCTCTAAGTTCCTTAATAACCGTCGCTAGCTCATCCAGAAATTTATCGACGCTGTCCTCTTCGGTTTCCCTTCCCAGAGTAATCCTGAGGGAACAGTGTGCCATCTCGGTATCCACTCCTGTAGCTAGGATCGCCTCCGAAGGTTTGAGTTCCTTTGAAGAGCATGCGGAGCCGGTGGATACTTCGTATCCCAGGGAGTCCAATTTTAGCAGTATAGATTCCCCTTCCACACCCTTGAAAGAGAAGTTCACGTTGTTGGGCAGCCTTTTCGTTCTGTGGCCGTTTAGATGCACTGCCGGTATCCTCTCTTCTATACCCTCTATCAATCTATCTCTCAGATTTTTCATCTTGGGCACGTATTCGTTCATCTCCTCCCGCACTATCCTGCAAGCCACACCGAATCCGGCTATACCCGGCACGTTCTCCGTTCCCGGACGCATGCCCTTCTCATGGGCTCCACCGTACATCAGCGGTTCTATCTCCACGTCCTTGGATTTGTAGAGCGCACCGATACCCTTGGACGCGTGGATCTTGTGACCTGATATAGAAAGCAGATCGACGTTGGTATTTTCTACATCTATGGGTATCATCCCCGCAGCCTGGACGGCGTCGGTGTGGAAAAGGACATCGTTCTCGTGTGCGATATCCGCCAATTCATCCACCGCTTCTACGGTCCCCATTACGTTGTTGGCGTACATCACGGTGGCGAGGACCGTATCATCTTTGATGGTGGACTCAAAATCTTCAGGGTCAACTAGACCGTCTTCGTCGACATCCAGGTAAGTGACGTCCGCCCCCCTTTCTTCGAGGTACTTACAGGTGTTCAGGACCGCCGGATGTTCGATCTTCGTGGTGATCAGGTGATTCCCTTCGTTGGCTCTGAAGGCACCTTGGACGCCAAGGTTGTCGGATTCCGTACCTCCCGAGGTGAATATGATCTCATCCGGGTGTGCACCTAGCAGCAGGGCTACTTCCTTTCTAGCTTCAGCTAGTATCTTTTTCCCCTTCTGCCCCATGCTGTGTATGCTCGACGGGTTACCATAATCCTCCTTCAAACATCTAACCGTGGCATCTATAACTCTGGGATCGGCTTTCGTTGTAGCGGCGTTGTCCAGATATATCTTTTCCATTTTTCATCACCTGTGAGGGAGAATGGATAAATTACGAGTTGTGTAAAAAGTTTCCGATATCTAACAGGAGAACGAGTTGTTTTACAGAGTATACAGATGAATCATGGAATTATTTTACCCCTTTCCTTCTTTGAAGAGTTCGATCACAGCAGTTTTTCCACTTCTTTTACAACGGCTTTTCCACCGATGACCTCGGGGTAGATGATGTGGTGCACCTTGTCCTCTATCCTCTGAGCCAATTCCGAGCTGTGCACTCTAGCGATTATTTCGCAATCGACGTTCTTCTCCCTTATCCTGTTAACAAGGTGTTCAGTGTCCCTCTCCCCCGGGATAGTTACAACGACTATATCGGCTTTAGTGACGTTCGCTTTTTTTAATATATGTGAGCTCGTCGCATCGCCGTAGATGTAGGGAAAATTCAGTTCGTCCAAGTACTTCATCTTGCTCGGATCGTAATCGATGATGATGAAGTCCTTTCTGGCCTTCACAAGTGAGTCCACGGTCAGATGTCCAACGGTGCCGTAACCTATGAGGATAACATGGTCCTTTAGATCTTTTTCAGCACCTGTTATCTTCTTTTCTTTACTCTTTGGGAACAAACTGTTCACGAATTTTGACAGACCTTCAAAGTTCCTGAAGAAGCGGTATAAGTGATCGCTTTTCATGATCGAATAAGGTGTGACCATTATCGTCACAAGAGCAGTGATGATGATATAAGAGTACAACTCGGATGTTATCGCGCCTTCTAAGTACCCCAGTTCAGCCATGATGAACGAGAACTCGCCTATTTGTATCAGTCCCAACCCGACTTTTAGGGCCGTCTTTGACGTGTATCCGAATATTTTCGTGAAGAAGAAGAAAACGATGAACTTCCCGAAAACCATCACTGCTATAATGGCGATAAGGAGTGTGAGATTGCTTCCTGCTAAGAATATGTTCAGGGTCATCCCTATGGACACGAAGAATATTATCACGAAGACGTCTCTGAGAGGTCGTATCTTGTTGACCACTTCTAAACCGTACTTGGATTCAGCTAGTACAAGACCGGCTAAAAAAGCCCCCAGCGCCAGTGGGATGCCGAGAAAGTAGGCAACGGATGCCGTACCCAGGCTTATCACCAATATGGCTACGAGAAAGAGGGATTTGTTATCCTGCTGGATCAAAACTTCAAGGAATTTGGACAGGACTGTTTTGCCGACCAACAATACGAGTGTAACGAAAGCCAAAGTTGTGATGATAGGTAACACATAATCCGAGGTCCCACCGCCGGGAACTAAAAATATGTTGGATAATAGGGTGACAAAGATGATGACACCTACGTCCTGTACGATAAGTAGTCCTATCATTATCCTGCCAGCCAGCTCTCTCTCCTCACCAAGGTTCTGGAGCACCTGTATAACAACGATCGTACTGCTTATAGCCAGTATCGATCCCAGGAACACCGATTGTACATATCCCAGTTCGAAAATCATCCCTATACCGAATCCGGATAAGAAAACAAAGATCATCTGAGCGATCCCACCGAAAACGGAAACCTTCCAGATCTTTTTCATGGTTTGAGGGGAAAACTCCAGTCCAACCACGAAAAGAAGAAGTGTTACCCCTATCTGAGCTAATACATGAACCTCCTCCAATTCACCGATCAACCCCAGTAAAAACGGCCCGATCACGATCCCGGCCAAGATATAACCAACGATGACAGGCTGCTTGAGTTTGGAAGCCACGTATCCGAAGGTCAATGCAGCTAACAGGATGATCGCGATGTCTACCAGGAGCCTTATACTTCCTATATTTCCTATCATCGTGTGATTTTGATACAATCTACCTTATATATAACTTTAATTTCATCCTATTTGATTATGGAACCTGGAATATAGTCAAAGATAAATCATACTTGACCACAGAGAGATCAAATCGATGTTTTTATTAATCAATAACCATATCATTAACGTGATGACACACTATGATATAATCAAGGTCAAGGAAGACGGTAAGTTTCAATTCCCTGAGGAAGCGGTTTACGAACTCGGTATCGTTAAAGGCGCCTATTTCCTTCTGGAGGTAAGCACGGAGATGAAAGAAGCAAGACTGGAACATATCGCTCTACCTGGAAAGGACCTAGTGGAGATAGATTTGGTCGTTAAGGATGAACCAGGTGTTCTATCGACCATAAGCGGTATATTCGCCAGGTCTGATGTAAATATCCTCTTCAACGAAAGTGAAGAAATAAGCACCGAGGAAGCAGTACTGATCCTCGTGATAGACGTCAGTAAGATGCCATTCAGTTTAGAAGAATTGACCAAGAAATTAAAGGATCGAGAAGAGGTAATAGACATATCAGTGAACAACGTAGAATAGTATCGTTATGGTCACCAGGACGAACACCGAAGTGTAAAGATTTATCTCGCCTCCCAACCCTTTCATATCTCTGGAGAAATATCTCGGTAACTTCTTTTCGAACACTCTAGCTTGCCTCAGTCCGGCGAATGTCAGAAAGGCGGCGCCTATGAGTACCAGATCGATAAGCTTCAACTTTGGATAATAATAGATACCGAAGGCGATGGTCAATACAGCCACGATGAAGGTGATCATCCCCTCTACACTGTGATACTGCTTTCCCAAGCTCTTCAAGTTGAACAGGCTGTAGTTCAGGTTGATGAAGTAAGTCAGTGTACCTATAGAGCCGATGTAGAAAAGATATACACCGAAACCGGATAGACCGGATAATATCCCGTGTTTACCGAAGGCACCTATCAACGGTGATACTCCTCCTATCGCTAGTGTCAGTATGATTATGGACAGCATCAGCAAGTTGTCGTTCTTACAAGAAAGTTCATCTATGTTCTTCGTTCCGTGCCTGGCGATCAATACTCCCACACCCAGGAACAGACCGGACTTGAACAGCGCGTGTGCGAAGGCGTAATGCACGGCAGCGGAGGCGTTCAACGTGGCTATAGCCAACAAGATGAACCCAAGTTGAGAGATTGTGGAATAAGCTAGTATCTTCTTGACGTTCTTCTGCAGTATTGCCATGGCTACACCGAATAATATCGATGAAAAGGCTATCACCATCAGGGGTGTAGTCAAGAACCCTATATCCATGTGGGTCATGAACAGTATCATACCGAATATCGGGACCTTCTCAGCCGTGCCTGCCAGGAGGGCGCTGACCGGCGTATCCGCTTTAGAATATGCCTCTGGAAGCCAGAAGTAGAGAGGGAATATACCTGCTTTGGTCAGGAAGGCCACGAAAGCTATGGATACAGCGACTTTGACTTCTCTTGTCATGGTCAGATTTTCTCGGATCATCTCAAAATTGAGCGACCCAGTGTTCATGTATATGATGCCGATAGAGAATGTAAATAAAAATGTTGAAAGTAAAAATAAGATCAAATATCTATAAGATGCACGTTTTGACCCTTTTTCATTTGAACAGGCAACCATTATGATAGAAGAGAGGGATGATATCTCAGTATATACAAAGAAATTGAAAAGATCCCTCGTTATAAAACACCCCAGTATCCCACCGTAAGCAAGTAACATCAAGGGCAGTATAGACTTGCCTGAGATTATGTCCGGCCCGTTCATATTTATATCGAAATAAAATACACTGTAAACACCCACCAGAGAGAACACCAATAAAGCAGCCAAAAGAAGGTAATGACTCAGGCCGTCTATCCCGACTTCGATACCGGCGACGCTCCCCCATCCACCCACCACCGTTCCTACGGGATAATCACCAATGGACATCAGGAATATCGGCCATGGGGAGAAAACACCGGTCAAGAAGGCTATTTTGATGTACCTTTCGTAGGACTCGGAAGTGCTCAACAGCATACAGACGAAGGCAAACAGAAGGGGTAAAGTCACTATTAGTGGTATCACACTGCATCATCCCTACTGAGATTTACAACACTCATCAGATGTAGTTAATGCCTATATGATATATAACTTTAATACAAAATTCATACCCTTATGAAGGCTCTGATTATTGGTTATAGGTGTGACCAGTAAATAACGTATAGTAAAATACTTACAGCCACTAGAGCGAAAACCGATGCGTAGAGATTGATCTCGCCTCCCAACCCTTTCATATCTCTGGAGAAATATCTCGGTAACTTCTTTTCGAACACTCTAGCTTGCCTCAGTCCGGCGAATGTCAGAAAGGCGGCGCCTATGAGTACCAGATCGATAAGCTTCAACTTTGGATAATAATAGATACCGAAGGCGATGGTCAATACAGCCACGATGAAGGTGATCATCCCCTCTACACTGTGATACTGCTTTCCCAAGCTCTTCAAGTTGAACAGGCTGTAGTTCAGGTTGATGAAGTAAGTCAGTGTACCTATAGAGCCGATGTAGAAAAGATATACACCGAAACCGGATAGACCGGATAATATCCCGTGTTTACCGAAGGCACCTATCAACGGTGATACTCCTCCTATCGCTAGTGTCAGTATGATTATGGACAGCATCAGCAAGTTGTCGTTCTTACAAGAAAGTTCATCTATGTTCTTCGTTCCGTGCCTGGCGATCAATACTCCCACACCCAGGAACAGACCGGATTTGAACAGCGCGTGTGCGAAGGCGTAATGCACGGCAGCAGAGGCGTTCAACGTGGCTATGGCCAGCAAGATGAACCCCATCTGAGAGACCGTTGAATATGCTAGTATCTTCTTGACGTTCTTCTGCAGTATTGCCATGATTATACCGAATAATATCGATGAAAAGGCTATGAACATGAGAGGAGTAGTTAGAAATCCGATATCCATGTGGGTCATGAACAGTATCATACCGAATATCGGGACCTTCACTGTTAAACCGGATAACAATGCACTGACGGGCGTATCGGCTTTCGAGTGCGCCTCTGGAAGCCAAAAATGGAGCGGGAATATACCTGCCTTGGTGATGAAAGAAACGAAGGCCAAGCTTATAGCGACCTTGACCTCGGTGGTCATGGTCAGATTTTGACTTATGATCTCGAAGTTTAGAGAGCCCGTGTTCATGTATATTATACCGATTGAGAAGATGAAGAAGAAAGAGGAAAGGAAGAACAACATAAGATATCTGTAAGAAGCATGTTTGGTGCCTTCCTCGTTGGAACAGCCGACCATTATAACAGATGATACAGATGCGATTTCCATATAGATATAAAAATTAAAAAGATCTCTTGTTATAAAGCAGCCCAGTATGCCACCGTAAACCAGCAACATCAAAGGCAGCATCGACTTACCCGAGATGAGACTGGTATGCCTCTCCACGTTATCGAAATAAAATATGCTGTAGATCCCCACCAGAGAGAACACCAATAAAGTAGCCAAAAGAAGGTAATGACTCAGGCCGTCTATTCCGACCTCGATACCTGATATCCTTCTCCATCCTCCCACCACCGTTCCTACGGGGTAATCACCAATGGACATCAGGAATATCGGCCATGGGGAGAAAACACCAGCTAAGAAAATTATTTTAATATACTTGTCAAAGGAGTCGAACGCACTCAAAAGCATGCTTATGAAAGCGAATGAAAGAGGCAAAGTCACTATGAGCGGTATCATTCTTCTTCCTCCCTCATCCTCAGTATCAAAGCCAGAGCGAAAGCGGTCTCTGCGACATCTATTACTAACGTTGTCAGCATCAGTGTTGCCGGCAGTGGGTCGACCATACTGGTGTTCATTATAAGGGGCGCGTTACCACCTGAAATATGACCCAGACTGGTGAAGAATAAGAACACACCGGTAGATAGCACGTTTATCGATATGACCTGTTTGATCAGATTTTGATTCGTGATCAATCCGTAAAGGCCTATCAGGAGCAGTATGACCCCTGCCGACTGTGCATTCAGATATCCACCGGTTATGGATTCAATCACTTTCCGTCCACCTCAACAGCATATAGAACAGAAGGGTGAACGCTACACCCACTTTCACCCCGATAAAGATATTGAACAAGACCACGGTGCCCCCGCTGAAAAGCGTTCCAGGCTCCCCTCCTTTCAGGAAGTTTAAGAAGTATGTGCCCAAGACCAATCCTACCATCGAGATCAGTATTATCGACAGGCCGGACAGACCTTCGACGATCTTAACGAATCTAACACTGAATTTCTCTTTGACCGCAGTGTATCCATGGGAGGTTATGAGCATTATGACGGCGACTGCCAGGATCACACCACCTTGAAAACCCCCTCCGGGCGAGATATGGCCGTTGACTATCATGAAAGCACCGTAGGCTATCAAAAACGGAGAGACCAACCTCGAACTGTTCCTCACGATCGAAGACATCCTCACTCCTCTTCACCCCCTAATATGATGTAAACGCCGTAGACTGCGGTGAAAAGCACCACGGTCTCACCCAAGGTATCGTACGCTCGCCAATCGGCCAGTATAGCCGCCACGATGTTACTTATACCAACCTCCTCCCAGTTCGTAACGTAGTAGTCATAACTATCACTCCTCTTCCTGGAATAGTCTAGGGGGAGGAGTATAGAGGCTAGAACCAGGATCAAAAGAACGGCGACTAACCGCTTTTTGATTTTTTCACCCCCTCGATGGTGTAAATGAAAGCACCTATCATCAAGGCGCCGATAACAGCTGCTGAAAGAGCGACATCCGGAGCTTTCAGTTGGAACATAACGATGATCAAGAACGTGCTGAGCAGTGCCAACCCGACCACTGCATTCAACAGGCTTTTCATCTCGACGACTATCACCGCCAGTATGATCATGGCGATCAATATCGCCTCATGGATGATCCCTAGCATACATATCCACCTCCACTTTTGGTTTGATACCAGCTTTGTGACTTCCCCTGGCGAGGGCGTGTGATATCATGGGGTTTATCATGGCGATGAGGAACATGAGTATCAAGAATTTCACCTTTATGATGAAGGGTGCGGGTGTCAGTAATGCGGCGGCCAGCAGTATACTCATCGCTCCTCCCGTATCACATTTGGTCGCCGCGTGCAGCCTGGTATAGACATCTGGAAATCTCAGTATACCGATCATCCCGAATATCATGATAGACGTACCCATGAGCAGAAGAAAAATCTCTATTATCATCTCTCAGCCTCCTTCTCGAGATGTTTGGACAGGATCAGATTTGCGACACCGTTGACCATGAGAAGCACTATGGCAAGATCCAGAAGGTAGTATTCTCTCATAAGCGTGGCAAAGAGGGCTATTATCACCACTATCTTCGTCGTGATGGTGTTGAATCCCACGACCCTGTCCGGCAGGGTCGGTCCTACGACGACCCTATAGATCAGGATAAGAGCGGTCAAGAGCAGAACGATGACCGTCAGCCCTAACGGGCTCACCAGAATATTTTCTTCAACCATCTTTCTACATCTCCTTTGATCTCATCTCCTGCCTTTTCGGAGTTCAGGGTCTCCATGTGTATCCAATGGACGTACAGGTTGGTCTTATCCAACTTTTTATCTAGGTCTATCGTGAGTGTACCGGGGGTGAGGGTTATGGAATTCGCCAAAAGCGTAGTGCCCGTATCCGATTGAAGGTCGGTTTTGATCTTTATTATGCCTGGATCTATATCCATGAACAATGCGTGCTTTGCGACCCTCACGTTACTCTCTATCAATTGAAATGCCATTATGAATATGTACTGTGGAATATGGACCAGGGAGAGTTTCAATATCTTCTTCAATAGATTTCCCTCACATCTAAGGTCGTCGGTGAGATTTTCGTACATGAACCAGGATATTATGATGGCCACTGAACTACCTACCAAAATATTTTGCCAGTGTAAACTACCGCTGACGATGACCCAAAAGACCAATATCGTGATCCAAGTCATCACCATCTTTTCTTGCCTTGGAATCTTCTTACTCACCAGTCTCTCAGATTCGTATCTTTTTTTGATCTCCTCTATCCTCTCTTTGAGATAGTAAGGCATCCTGCTCATTTTTGTTCTGTTATAGAGAACTTCAAGGTAGCTATTATTATTTTTGATGGATAATCATAGCCAATCTGAAGGAGGGCAAAGCATAAAATATTCCTGCATAATCCCTTTCCATGGAAATAGTAAGAGGATTGATCCTAGCGCTAGACGTGCGAGAAAGGCACACGGCATTACGCGTCGCCAAGGAAACGTCCAATTGGATAGATGCCATCAAGATAAACTACCCGTTGGTACTGGGTGCAGGTCCAGATATTATCAACGAACTTTCAGAGATAAAGCCGGTTATATGCGACTTCAAAGTAGCTGATATACCAAATACCAACAGGTTGATCACGGAAGAGGCGGTGGAAAGGGGGGCACAGGGCATCATCGTTCATGGGTTCGTGGGCTCGGATTCCGTTAAAGCATGTATCGATGCTGCAGGTGATAAGGACGTTTTCATGGTCACCGAGATGAGTCATCCAGGAGGCAAAGAGTACACTGCTGAACTCGGAGATGAACTTGCACAAAAAGCCGTAGAATGGGGTGTCACGGGGATAATAGCACCCGCCACTAGGCCCGGGAGCATAAAAAGGTTAAAAGAAAAAGTGGGGGATCTTATCATCTTATCACCAGGTGTAGGTGCCCAAGGCGGTACAGCGCGAGAAGCGATAGAAGCCGGTGCTTCAGCAGTGATCGTCGGTAGAGCTATATATTTATCGAACTCACCGGGTAAGTCTGCAAAAGAGATCTGCCCGAATAAAACTTAAAAAATCAGTGTGCCTTGGCCCAGGAGTAATTTCTCCTTTTCGCCGTTTTACCGAAACCGCAGGAAGCACATACTTTCTTCTGCCTGTTGAAAGCCTTCTTTCCACATCTCCTGCATCTGATGTGGGTTTTTCCCGAAGATTTTTTTCCTTGAGATGGAGTTCCCTTACTCATATTATCTACCTATATTATCTATCTAGGGTGAAACGTAAACAACGTTGTCCCCTCTTACCAGTGCCTTTTCCATAGTCCGGGTCTGTTCGCCCTCGATGAACTCTTTAACATCTTTCATCACTAAGTTCAGGTGCGGGTCGTAGCCCTCGAGGACTCCTCGGTATTCCTTGCCATATCTCAACTCGACTATCACGTTCTTTCCTATGCTCCTGTTGAGTACTGAGAGGGGTTTGTTATCAGTCATAGTAAACCCAATTATAAGGTCCCCCTACTTAAAACTAATGCATGAAAGCTCCTCATACCCATCCGATAATTTATTATCTTTTATCCCATATCGATCATCATGCCTCCTTTCATAGTATTCGAAGGAATAGACGGTTCGGGGAAATCCAGCACATTGGATAGGTTGGATTATCCGGATACGTTCATAACCGTAGAACCTACGGATTCCGAGATAGGCAGCCTCGCAAAGAGGATCGCACACGAGAAGAGTTCGCCTTATCTAGATATGTTTTTGTACCTAGCCGACAGGGTGGAGCACGGAGAGCTTATTAAAGAAAAATTAGAGGAGGGAAAGCTGGTGTTATGCGACAGGTACTGGGGGTCCACTGCAGCCTATCAAGCCGCTAACGACGAGATATCGCTTTCATTCGCCGAAGATGTTCAGCTCCCCTGGATAATAGAGCCGGATATCACCGTCCTTTTCGATATAGACCCGGATACAGCCTTAAAAAGGATCTCGGGTAGAGAGAATAAAAGTAAGTACGAGATACTAGAGTTCCTCAAAAGAGTTAGAGAGAACTATCTCAAATTGGCAGAGAAACACAACTGGAAAGTCATCGATGCAGGGAAAGGCCAGGAAGAAGTTTTCTCGGAAGTTAAAGGATTGATAAACAAGCTTTTGGAGGATATCGACTGATGGAATTTTTACAAGTATTGGGATTTATCTCCATCATAGCCCTTAACATGGGGTGGGGGCTGCAGGTTCTTCAAGTTATAAAAACAAAGCAGACAAGAGATCTTTCGTTGTTGTTCCTAACAGTCGCTTTCATCTCCTTCATCGGACTCCAGATTTATACCGTTCTAGATGTGAAAAACATGGTGTACATAGTAGGTAATTTCATCGGGGTCACCTTCGTAGGTATATTACTGGTTCTGAAGATCAAATATTGAACAAAACTTTTCAGAAAATGTAAAAAGAGAAGGGGTTTTTAGAGGGTTTTAACAGCGGTATGTCTGAACGACTTTACATCATGCCGCCCATTCCAGGGGGCATTCCGCCTCCACCGGGCATTCCACCTGGTGGTGCTCCGCCGTCGCCTCCGCCTTTGGAAGCGACAACGTCGTCGATACGGAGTATCATGTTAGCTACTTCGGTAGCTGCCTGTATAGCTTGTGACTTCACTCTGTAAGGCTCGATGACCTTCTTCTCGACCATATCGGAGATCTTACCGGATATGATCTCTATACCCACGGTTTTCTTGCCGTCCTTTTCATGTGCGGCTGTTAGCTCCATCAATATATCGATGCCGTCCATACCTGCGTTCTCTGCTAGAGTTCTCGGGATTATGGAAAGTGCGGAAGCGAAGGCTTTGATAGCCAACTGTTCTCTTCCCTTGATGGTATCTGCATAATCTTCAAGCTTGCTTTTCAGCTCGATCTCGGTCGCTCCACCACCTGGCAGTATAGCTTCATCTTCGATGGCAACACCCACGACTTTCAACGCATCGTGTATCGCTCTTTCTAGTTCATCTACCACGTGACTTGTTCCTCCTCTGAGGAGCAGTGAAACGGCCTTCCCTTTCTCCGCTTCCTCTACGAATGTCATGTGATCGTCTGCGATGACTTTCTCGTGAACCAATCCCGCTTTACCAAGGTCACCCTTTTCAAGGTCCTTGAGGTTGGTGACTATGCTCGCTCCTGTCGCCTTGGCTAACTTCTTCATATCGGATTTCTTCACTCTTCTGATCGCGAAGATGCCTTCCTTAGCTAGGTAGTGCTGAGCTAGGTCATCTATACCTTTTTGACAGAAGAGCACGTTTGCGCCTACATCTTTTACGGACTTCACCATTCTTTTGATGCTCTCTTCCTCTTCATCCAAGAACTGCTGTAATTGATCTGGACTGGTTATCTCTATCTCTGCATCGATTTCAGTGTCCTTGATCTCGAGAGCAGAATTGAGGAGTGCTATTTTGGCGTTTTTGACTTCTTTCGGCATGCTGTTGTGTAGTCTCTCCTTGTCCAGTATCAAACCGTTGATCATCTCTGATTTGTCCACACTAGCTCCGGCCTTCTTCTCGACCTTGATGTTATTGATGTCTACGACGTAGTTTCCGTCCTCTTCAACGCTTATCTGCTTGACCGCTTTGACAACCATATCAGATAGATCGTTCTTGTCTCCCTCTATGGCTTTTCCCGTCATAGCCGTCTTCGCTACATCTTTCAATTTCTCATCGTCGCCTATATCGATGTCGATCTTGCTGTCGTTGAGTATCTTCTTAGCTTCCTCGGATGCCATCCTAAATCCCTTTGCTATAACGCTGGGATGGATGTTCTGTTCGATGAGATCTTCAGCGTGCTTCAGGAATTCTCCCGCAAGGACCACTACTGTGGTAGTTCCGTCGCCGACTTCGTCGTCTTGACTCTCGGCCACTTCTACTACCATCTTGGCCGCAGGGTGCTCGATATCTATCTCGCTGAGTATTGTCGCCCCGTCGTTGGTTATGACCACGTCACCCAGACTGTCCACGAGCATCTTGTCCATGCCCTTGGGGCCCAGTGTGGTTCTAACCGCGTCCGCGATCGCTTTCGCAGCAGCGATGTTCTTCTTCTGAGCATCACTGCCTCTTTCTCTTGTCGTTCCTTCTTTTAAGAGTAATATTGGTTGTTGTCCTCCAAACATTTTTACCACCTGTTTATATATTTTGCATTTTGACTATATTGAGGTTCTATATATAGTTTGTGCGTTAGAAATCTGATTAGGGATATAGTTTGTAAAATAGAATAAAAATGGGTTAGATTCTATCGACAATCACACTTCGATATCGATGTCCAGCTTCTCCACCAGTTCCTTGTATCTGTTCCTGACGGTTACTTCTGTCACCGCAGCTACATCGGCCACCTCGCGTTGAGTCCTTCTCCTGTTCGTCATTATGGACGCGATATATATCGAGGCAGCTGCTAACCCAGTAGGTCCCTTACCCGAGATCAGTTCTTTCTTCTCGGCCTTTTTGATGATCTCTTCAGCGGCTTTTTGAACCTTACCGCTCAGACCCAGTTCGGAGCAGAACCGTCCCAGATACTCCTGGGGTCTGGTCGGCCGCAGCTTCAGGACCAGTTCTCTGCTCAAGAACCTGTAAGTTCTACCGATCTCCTTCCTATCGGAAGAAGTCGCTTCAGCGACTTCATCTAGAGTTCTAGGCACGCCGGCTTTCCTGCACGCCGCATACAGCGATGCCGCCACCACGCTGGTGATACTCCTACCCCTGATCAGATTCTTCTTCACCGCTTTCCTGTATATCACCGCAGCGCTCTCCCTGATGTTCTTGGGCAGCCCCATGGTGGAAGCCATCCTGTCCAGTTCGGTCAATGCATAGGCCAGGTTCCTCTCCGTAGCATCGGAAACCCTGATCCTCCTCTGCCATTTTCTTAGCCTGTATATCTGGGCTTTCTTCTTACTGGGGATGGATTTACCGTACGAATCCCTGTTCGATCTGTCTATCCCCGTGGAAAGCCCCTTGTCATGCACCATCTGGGTCATGGGTGCTCCTGTTCTAGCCCTGCTCTCTTCCTGCTGCATATCGAAGGCTCTCCATTCCGGTCCCTCGTCGACGTAATGATCATCAACAACCAATCCACAATCCTCGCAAACCAATTCTCCTCTATCATAATCTTGAGAAAGGTGCCTGCTGCCGCATTCCGGACACTCACTTATCTTTTCTACCCTTTCCTTTTTTCTTTTTTCCTCTTTTTCTTCAACCATTATTTTCCACCTCGATGTATATCTTATTATCTAACATGGAGAAGTGACCCCTTTGATCACCATTGAGTTTTATTTCAACGTAGGGGTTCTTCACGGGACCGAGGATCCAAGTTGTTTTACCGATCTTTTTGTTCCTCTGATCCAATACATCGCTGCCGATTGGAACCGGGTTCCCGAATCGGGCGAGTACTTCGTCTGTGTCATTCATTTTTGTTATTTTGCCTTCTATACGCAATGTATAATTCCTCCAACAGGAACATCAACGGTTCTTCGAATTAGCTACACAATCCACAACCCTATATATATAGTTTTCGCAAACTTTTATTATGTATTCCAATTCCTCCCAAATAAAGGTTTCTAAAGGATGTGCATCATGGGATTTCCGATGAAAAATGAGAGCACATATCCGGCCAACATCGGTACTAGGAACGGTAGTTTTGGGGTGACCCAAACTTTTCTTTTACCGGAATTTAGTAACACTTCTACAGCTTCCTTTTCTTCCCTTCGGGGAAACAGTTCTATCCTCCAGTAACCATCGATTTTGTACTCCATGGGCCACACGAATGAATTTTGTATCTCCGTAACCCGTTTTTTGTATCCAAAGAACATCTGTGGTAGACCTACATCTCCTCTCTTTATGTTGAAAAAAAAGTAAAATAACGGCAGTATCAAAAGTATCAAAGATGAGTTGAGTAAGATCACGAAGGTGAATGGGAACCATATCTGTATCGTCTCTATTATGCTTGCTGGTGCACCGAAATTACTGATCCCCGAGATCACAGGATAGAAGGGTAGTAGTATGCCCAGGGTCAGCACCGCTTTTGCATCTGCCCCCCCGTATAATATCCCCAAGTAGTAAAATAGAAAGGCGATCAGCATCATCGCGGGGATGGTGCTCAGGGACCAGAAAAGGCTGCTGTTTTTAAGATTCACGAACATGTATGAATAAACAATCACGGGAATTATAAGCCAACCCATAGCCAAGGGACTAACTGTTCCATCCTGGTAAACGGCTGGTCTTTCGATGAAAGCCTCCATGAACAGCACACCGATCACTATCAATATCAGGTAATGAACCCATAAAGCATCCCTTATATACAGATCCAATACCAATATCGCCACTGCAGCGGCACATAAAAAGTACCATAATTCATCTCTCACCCTTCTGGTTTTCACATCGCTCACCGCCGCTATTGTGAGCACGATCAGCCCAACCAGGAACCTAGCTATAGATAGTTGATGCATGATATCATGTCTTGATTCAAATCTTCAGATCTAATGAAACGTCCACCGATGAAACAGAATGAGTAAGCGCTCCAGATGAGACAACATCACAGCATCCTACGTATTCAGCGATATTGTCTCCATCTATCCCCCCGGAGACCTCTACGATGATTCTTTCGTCTATGGATTTAATCGCTTCGTACGCCTTTCTTGATCCTTCTGGATCCATGTTGTCCAGCATGATTATATCCGCACCCAATTCAGCGGCTTTCTCCGCTTGTTCAAGAGTTTCCACCTCGACATCGATTTTTTTTGAGAAAGAGACCTTTCTTGCCCTTTCCATAGCGTTTTCAATGCCTCCCGCTAATTCGATATGATTGTCCTTTATCAACACCATATCGTCTAGTCTAAAACGGTGTGAGTCTCCACCACCATCTTCTACTGCTTTTTTCTCGAAGTATCTGAAACCCGGTGTGGTCTTGCGGGTCGCGGCGACCCTCAATCCACCACCTTTATCGATCATCCTTTTTGTCTTGGTAGAGATCCCAGACATCCTCATCAAGATGTTCAATGCCAACCTTTCCGCTGTCAGTATAGAATTTGCAGGACCGGATATTTTCATCAGAACATTGCCCTTTTTTACTTCGTCTCCACTATGCACGGATGTACTCACTGTGCACCCAGTTTTCTCAAAAACCCGTGAGGCTTCCTCTATACCGCTCACCACAAAATCTTCTTTAGCGATTATACCCCCCTCTGAATGCTTCTCCCCGTCGAAGAGCCCGGTGGTGATATCCCCGTAACCAAGGTCTTCTTCTAAAAACCTTTCAAGTTCCCTATCCAAAACCCAGTTTTTCATCCGGTCTCACCTCAGATATCTATGGTCTCTCCTTCTTTTGGCACATAGATTTCAAATTCTGAAAGGTCTTCTGCCACGATCTCCCTCTGATCACCGTGCATCAGCACGATCTTCTCGGGCTCGCAGCCCTTGGCGAACTCGATGAGCTCGCTGTGACCGGCATGTGCGGAGAAATCGAACTTCTCCAATTCACACTCTACTGGTACCGTGACGCCTCTATCTTCCAACATGCCCTGCTCTAGCAAGCGAGCGCCGTTGGTGCCAGGAACCTGGTATCCCGTCAAGAATATAGAGCTTTTTTCATCCCTTCTTTTATTCATGATGTAATCTATAACTGGCCCCCCTTCAACCATGCCGCTTGTAGATACTATAACTTCGGCATTCTTTGCTTGTTTTCTCATACTATTGGACCTAACTTCGTTAACGTTAGAAACCGCCCTTTTCAGAGAATTGGCACTTCGGACAAAACCTCCGTGATTCATGTATATCCTGCTCACTGTCCTGCCCATGCCGTCCAACCAGACATCATAATCCCTATCATCGAGCAGCATAAGTATCTCCTGTGTCCTTCCAACTGCGAAGACTGGAACTATGACCTGACCCCCGCGATTCAATGTATCATCTATTTTGTCCAAGAAGATCTTTTCCGTTTCTTTTCGGTCAGGGTGATCTTCACCTCCGTACGTTGTTTCCATAATGAGATTATCACACTTGACTGGATGGGCACCCCAAAGGAGTCTACTGTTCGTCGTATTGATGTCCCCAGTAAATAGAGTGGTTTCTTCTCCACGTATCTCGAACATCGATGAACCGGGTATATGTCCCGCCGAGTGTGTATCTATTTCCATACCTCCGATATCCCTTTTGGAATTGAATCCAACCATGTCGAAGGCGGCTTTTGTACTTTTAATATCACTTTTACTGAAGTACTTGGGATATCCCTCGATATCTGCGATCTTCAAACTGTCGTAAAGCAGCAGTTCCGTGACTTCTATGGTGGGGTGAGTAGCTAGTAGTCTTAAATCGTACATCCTAACCAAGGACGGGATCATACCGCAGTGATCTAGATGTGAATGTGATAGAAAAGCGATATCGACCAGTGGCGGTCGGCGAGGGATCTCAGGTGGATCCGCAGGTAGCATGCCGTGGTCGAAGATCATGTCCGTATCCTTGTGGTTCATTACCATAGATAGCGGACCTACTTCACTGACACCTCCTAGAAATGTTAGTTTCATGTTTTATCAACACCTTTATTATTATTTCATAATATGGTCATATTTAGATTTGCCGATAGATTATAAAACATATGGCACCTAAAGGCAGTTTGAAAACTTATAAATATATCCGAGTAATTAGCATCACAACGAACTTTAACTGTTTGAGGTTTATTAACAGGTATAGGTGTATAGATATGAGAAAGAAAGGAGAAAAAAATGGTTCACAGAAGTTAGCACTAGCTATTCTAAGCATTCTATTGGTATCTGTAATAGGTGTGACTAATATTCCTTATGAAAACGCCACTGCAGCCGACGAAGATATGTATGGAGGAACCCTCAACGTCGCGATAGTCGATGAACCCTCTAAAGAGATATATCCACTGAATGCTACTGAATCAGGAGATCTAGATATATTAAATCTAATGTACGATTCTCTAGCGTTGAGAGATGTAAACACAGGGGAGACCTCACCTTGGTTGGCTGATTCTTGGACAATAGAGGAAAATGAAGTAAAAGTTGAACTAAAACAGGGTGTTAAATTCTGGGATGGATCAGAACTAACCGCTTGGGATGTAAAATATTCCTATGAAAATTATGAAGGTCCATTATCGATACCCGTGGAGGATTACAACATAAGCGATGATCACACGATCAGCTTCGCTCTCTCCGATGATAATCCAGCTTTCTTCATGACTGACGGGCTGATGGTCCCGATAGTCAAGAACCAAACACACGATGTTGGAACAGGCCCCTTCACAGACTTTGTGAAAACGGAAAACGTGGGCCAAGAAGTTACGGATGAGGTTGTTCGTGAACCAACGGAATACAATATTACCACCTCTGAGCTAAATCTTGTTTTTGATAATGTGTACGATGTAGAACTTTACGGAGACGTTGAAATGCCAGAGGATGAAAACAAGACAGAGAGCATCCTGGAGAACTATACCTTTTTGGCAGATCATCCGAACATATTGAACACTACGTTCTTGATCGAGAGCGGTAACTACACCTTAGATAAAAGCACTGGAGCTATATCCGAAATCTATATACCTTATATGACTGAGATAACTGCGAATTACAAGTACAACCAGACGGTCTTTAGTTTATCGGTAAACGAGGATTATTTTGATGGAAGACCCTATGTTGATGGACTGACCTTCAAAGTTTTCAGAACCATAGCCGAACCAAAGGCATTCAATAAAGACGGTGGATTCCTTGGAGGAAGTGGTAGCGGCGCCACACATATGACCGGTGCGGTTAATAGGATGGAGAACGGTGAAATCGACTTGATCAAACCCATCTATCCATCAGTTTACTCCAAGTACATAGACAGCTCACAATCGACCCTGGTAAAGATAGCGAAGAACGATTTCGTTTACGCGTCATATAAAGCTGATATGCTCCCGACGAATGTTGGAGCGAACAACGTGACAGAAAACAAAGCCAATGAATTCAGGAACGCTGTCAATTATCTCTACGCAAGAGATAACGTGGTCAGCAACTTCTTACAGGGCATGGGTTATAAAGGCATAACCGTCGTATCACCCGGTAACGAATATTGGTTCAACAAGGATACGAGCGCGGTTAAACAAGACTCAACCAAGGCGAATGAGATCCTTGACGATATATCATACTTCGACTACGATGCAGACGGCATCAGAGAATTACCTAATGGAGATGATTTCTCCATGGAAGTTAAGATGCCTGGCATAAAGGTAGATGAAAATCCGAGTGTTATAGGTACGGGATTAGCTGGTGATGACGGTTTTAGCAGCGTTTCCATCGATTATTCCGCATCAGTGATGGATTCTATAGAAGAGCTTGAAGAAAATGAAGAAAGCGGCAATTTCACGGTCACCATAAATAGATATGAAGCTTCACTCGATCCTGGAAAGGACATGCATGACCTTTTCCATACGAACGGGTCAAAGAATTTTATGGGCTACAGTGACACGGAGCTCGATCACGAGATAATAGAGGCTAATATGATACTTGATATGGAAGAAAGGCAGACCGCGATAAAAGAGATCCAGAACACTTTACTCAAAAAGATGCCCATGTCCGTTATATACTTCCCATCTCAGTTCCATGTCTACAGGAAGGACACCTATACAGGTTGGCAGAACGGTTTCGATTACGGACCTCACAATAAACAAACATATCTCAATGTCCACAAGATGGTAGAAGAATCTTTGACCCTTTCTATAACCATGAAGAGGAGTCTAGAGAGCGGAGAAGAAACCACGATAACTGTTTTGGCAAAGGATCAAGAAGACAATGTGGCGCCCGGTGTAGAGGTAGAGCTAGACTCGACCCTAGGAGAGATATCACTCGCCGACGATAACGAATCGACGGATAACAACGGGCAACTGCAGTTCACTTACAATGCACCTGAACTGGAAAGCGGATTGATGGATATAACTTTCACAGTTAGCGGTGTTAAAGGAATACATGTGGGCTCGGCTTTCTTCGTAGCGACACTACATCCGGAAGAAAAAACGTTCTCTTTAGACATCGACATTGATCGCACCAAGATGTCATCGGGCGGTGTAGCTAACATCACGGTAAATATAAACGGAGAGTTCGAAGAGTATCCCGTAATTACACTTACGACGATTCCATCATCTAGTGCGGCATGGCTGGATGAAACCAACAACGAAGGAGATACTGGAGACGAATTTACTACCACACTCCACGTCGAAGGTCTGAAAACGGATACGAGGTTCACAGTAAGGGCATCTGCGACTTACAAGGGAGTCACAGAAACCGACGACGACAGCATACAGGTTTCAGCAGAACCACCGAATGAAGACAAAGACAGCCCAGGATTTACAACACTGGTATTGATAACAGCGGTCATAACCACGATCGTAGTGAACGATGCAGTCAGAAGAAAGAAAAACAAGTAAATCTGAAAAACCCCCTTTCCTTTTATTCCATTTTTAAAATAACTAGATAGATTCCACAGAGTATATCCTCTCACCGTCTTTGTATATCCTGATATTCCCTTCTGATGAGACTACCACCGCTATGGCTCTGGTCTTTTTAGATATAGAAGCTGCTGCAAGATGCCTGCCACCAAGCCCCCTCTCTACTTCAACCTCTATACTTCTATCGAACAGGACGTACCTTCCTGCGGAGATCGGATTCCCCAATTCGTCGAAAACCACGGCTCCGTCCAGTGTGGAGTACTCTTTGATCGTGTTCCAGTTCCCGTTCTTCAAGATGTTGAGTTCTTCATATTTACACCCCTCTAACGGGTTCTTGATCATCTCTCTAGTGTTGTTCATCACGTTGTTCACGTCCCCAACTATGAGTAGAGCACCCATCGGGAGCCCCTCCTTTCCTTCTCGTGCTATCATGGAGCCGAGTTTGAACACGGATTCAAAAACTTTCACTTCCAACCTTCCCTCCAATCTATCCTTGAGGTTGGCCGCCCCGATGTGTTTCATATCGAAAACCAATATGGTCTCGATGTCGGTAGAGATCACGAAAAGAACCTTATCAGAGCTCTCTAAAAGCCCTTCTCCGAAGCACGATAGTACCAGGTCTTCCGCTTGATCCAGCACGTCGAGGCCCACAGGCGGCTTGTAGTTGGTCTTTCTCATGTGTACGTTTTTCCTCTCCAGCATCTTGGACATGGGCGGCCTGTGAGTCGATACGATCAGCGGCATATTTGTGAACTCGTTCGCTATCTTTTCCATCAAATCCTCAGATCCAGTGTATAGAAGTATCTTATCCGGTCCGTAGCCATCTGCTATATGTTTTAACGAATCGATTAGAGCGGTCATGATCAACTAGAAAAAGGTAAAGGGTCAGCGGTATTTTATGGTTTTCCATTTTAAAACTCGTATTCATCCAGGTCCGTAGGGATGCAGCTCTCTTTAAAAACCTCTTTTGCTTCCCTCAACAGTGAATCAACTTTATCGTATCTGGGGCTTATGTGGATGATGAAGAGTTTCTTCACCCTAGCTCTATCGGCGATCTCCGCCGCGTGAGTAACGGTCGAGTGGTCGAACTCAAGCGCTTTGTCAGACATCGATGATTCCAAAGTCCCCTCGTGGACCAATACATCGGCGTCCATGGATGCCCTTTCTATGTCCAGGCTGGGCTTGGTATCTCCCGAGTAAACTACCTTTCTACCTCTCCTTGGAGGGCCTAGTATCTCTTCGGAATCGATTGTTTCCCCTCCCACTTCGATGCTCATGCCCTTCTGGATCTTGGCGAAAAGGGGTCCCTCGGGTACACCTAGGTCCAGGGCTTTCTGTTTATCGAATCTGCCCGGTCTCTCCCTTTCCTGGAAAACGAAAGCCAGCGATGGAATGTTGTGGTGGGCTTCTACCGCTGAAACAGAGTATTTGTCGAAAGATAGACGGGCACCAGGTTTCAGGTCTTGAACCGTCACTTCAAATTTGGGTCTGAAGTATCCCACCCGTAAAAGGACCTGAAGCATCTTTTCCGTGCCCTCGGGTCCGTAGATCTCCAATCCTTTCTCTCGGTCATTGAGGTTCATACTCTGGACGAGGCCGGGTAGACCCAAGATATGGTCGCCGTGGAAGTGGGAGATGAAGACCTTGTTCACATCCATAAAGGATGCCGATGATTTCATCAGCTGCCTCTGGGTTCCCTCTCCACAGTCGAACAACAGCGTCTCTCCGTTCACCTTGAGGGCTATGGAAACGACGTTCCTACGGGGCGAGGGGTAACTTCCTCCGGTACCCAAGAATATGAGTTTCATCGTATTTTACGCTATGTATTCATCTATAAATTGTTTTTCTGCCATATTGGGTTAAAGCACATAAAGGATAATTTAAATATAATAGAAGGTATAACATATAGCACAGGTGTTACACTGGCTGACGAAAAGGGAAAGAAAGAAGATGAAGAACAGGATCCCGAGGACGAGAAGAAAGAGAAGATGATATCCAGTTTGCTCGAGGGCAAGAGGATGGAAGCCTACGCCGAACATAGAACGGAGGATATGCATCACTGTTTCTTTTGTGAGACGATCACCTATAAAAAGGTGCCAGGAAAGCGGGTAGGGAACAAGTGGATATGTATCGATTGTTTGAGGAAGTTGAAAGAGATCTTAGAGAACTTGGATGAATGGGAGGAGGAGATGGCACTGGGAAGTGAGATGGAAGAACAGCTTGATGAAGAACTGGGTATATGAGCCCACTTTTACTCCACCCTTCTCGAAGGTTTGAAATAAAACGATATACTTTTGGTTAGTGTGAGTTACGAACACCCTCTGGTAAAAGAAGGTGCCATCGAAGAAAGGGCATATCAGGTGAACATAGCCGAGGCAGCTAAACAGGTATCAACGTTAGTTGTTCTACCTACGGGTATGGGTAAGACCATAATCGCTTTCTTGATAATGGCGGATATCAAGCAGAGGGAACCGGATAAGAAGATACTTTTCTTGGCACCTACGAAACCCCTGGTCAGCCAACACGCTCGAGATATAGAGGAACTGCTCGATATCGGTGAACCCGTGATATTTACCGGAGAAGTCAAGCCAGATGATAGGGAAGAACTCTGGCGTGAAAAGGAAGTGATAGTTTCCACGCCCCAAGTGATAAGGAACGATCTCATGGGCCAGAGGATCAACCTGGATGACGTATCACTCGTCATCTTCGACGAGGCCCACCGCGGCGTGGGCAGCTACTCATACGTTTTTATCGGTGAAAAGTACGCGGGTTTAAGCGTGGGCCTCACGGCCTCACCGGGCAGCGAGAAAGAACACATACTTGAGGTCTGTGAAAACCTGGACTTCACCAACGTAGAGATCAGGACGAAATACGATCCGGACGTCATCAATTACATCCAGGAAAGGGAGATGAAATGGGTAGATGTTAGACTCCCTGCTCGGCAGAAAAGGATAGTCCAGAGGATGAAATCTATAATGGAGGATAACGTAAAGAGTTTACAGAATTACGGCTTTCTCAAAGGAAAAAGGTCCAATAGAGTATCGAGGAAAGACATACTGAAGACGACAAGGCAGATACAAGCCGAGATACACTCAGGAGGAAAAGGATCGCTTTACAACGCAGCAAGCATAGTGGCATCCTGTCTGAAGCTCGACCACGCGATAGATCAGGCGGAAACACAGGGACCGGACGCACTCGAAAAGTACCTCGAAAAGCTGAAGAACGAAGCCGATTCAAGAGGCGGTTCCAAGGCGGCTAAAAGATTGATGAACTCGTCCAGGATGAAAGAAGTGCTTGCACTGTTGAAGAACGTGGAAAAGGATCACCCGAAAGTGGGCAAAACCTTGGAGATAGTCAAGGACCAGCTCGATAACTATCCGGATTCCAAGGTGATCGTGTTCAGTTCATACAGGAACACGGCTCAGAAGTTGAGCGACGAACTATCGGAATTAGATGGCGTACGTCCAGCAAGGTTCGTGGGTCAGACCAACAAAGAGGGAGATAAAGGGCTCAAACAGAGCGAGCAGATCCAAGCGATCGACGATTTCGAGAGCGGTAAGTACAATGTGCTAGTAGCCACCAGCGTGGGCGAGGAAGGCCTCGACATACCCGCTACGGATCTTGTGGTCTTCTACGAACCCGTCCCATCGGAGATCAGGACCATACAGAGGAGGGGGAGGACCGCTAGGAAGAGAAAGGGCAAGGTCGTCATACTGCTAACCAAGAAGACCAGGGACGAGGCCTATTACTGGTCGAGTAAGAACAAAGAGAAGAAGATGTGGAGGAATCTGAACAAGCTGAAGAAGGAGTTGGAAGGGGATGTCCACGTGGACGAATCCATGAAAAAAGATGTCAGCGAGGAGAAGGAGAAAGAAAAGGAATACAAAGTAGTTCGTAAAAAAAGTAAAAAACAGCTGAAAAGGGAGAATCTCAGGGATAAAAATGGGCACGACGAAGAAAGCGGCCAGAAATCTTTGTTCGAATTCGAGGGTGGTAAAGAGGAAAAAAGTGTAGAAGAAAAAGATGATGTTCGTACTGTTACTATCGACGTTAGGGAACAGAACAGCAAGGTCGTAAGAGAGCTGGCTAGGAACGACATCAAGATCAATACATCTCGACTGTCCGTAGGCGATTATATCATTTCGGAGGAAACAGCCGTCGAAAGAAAGTCAGTTGACGACTTTTTGGAATCGCTGATGGACGGCAGATTATTCGACCAGGCGAAGAAGATATCCCAAAACTATCAACACCCAGTGGTGATATTGGAGGGCACTGGACTCCACGAAAGAAGGAACATAAGCGAAAAAGCCATCTACGGAGCGCTGGCCTCTCTGGCGGTCGACTTCAATATACCTGTGATAACATCGAAAGACGAGGAGGAGACGGCATCTTTACTCAAATCCATGCTCATGCGGAAAGAAAGGAAGAAAGGGTCATACAGTCTGAGGAAGGACAAGACCACCTTTTCAGATCGGGACACGAAAAAGTTCATACTAGAAGGACTTCCCAACGTATCCGGTACGTTAGCCGATAGACTTCTAGAGCATTTCGGCAGTGTAAGAGCAGTATTCGAGGCTTCAGAAAAGGAACTGAAAGAAGTGAAAGGTATCGGTAAATCTACGGCAGAAAAGATCCTCGAGATAATCGAGTGAAAGGAAACGGCAAATATTTTAAGGATAGGCATGGATTGTTAAGATGAGATGATAACATGAGCAGGAGATGGAGAGGACCCTTGGACAAAAAAGCGGATTACGTGTACGAGATACCTAAGAGCTACAAGTCCGGGATGAGGGTGAACGGAAGGATATACGCCGATGACAAGTTGATAGAGTCGATAAAGAACGACAACGCTCTGGAACAGGTCGCTAACGTCGCTACACTGCCCGGCATAGTCGGTCATTCCATGGCCATGCCGGATATACACTGGGGCTATGGGTTTCCCATAGGAGGGGTAGCGGCTTTGGACGCCGAAGAAGGAGTGATATCTCCTGGAGGGGTCGGTTACGACATAAACTGCGGTGTCAGACTGGTAAGGACCGATCTGGAGTTGGACAGAGTACGTGAAAACATAAGACAGATCATCAACGAGGCATTCAAGAACGTACCCGCGGGAGTGGGTAAAAAGGCACGTATCAAACTCAAAAGAGGAGAGCTCAACGAAGTGCTGGACCGAGGGGTTGAATGGGCGGTCGAGAACGGTTACGGTTGGGATGAAGACTTAGAGCGCATAGAAGACAACGGTAGGATGGAGACCGCGGACTCCGATAGGGTTTCTCAAAAAGCAAAGCAAAGAGGGGAGCCACAGTTGGGAACACTCGGCGGTGGAAATCACTTCTTAGAAGTCCAGAAAGTTGAGAAAGTATTCGATGAAAAAGCCGCAAAGGCATTTGGTCTAGAGGAGGGTATGGTCACCGTGATGATACACACGGGTTCCAGGGGCTGCGGACATCAGATAGCTACAGATTACATAGGTAAGATGGAGAAGGCACTGAGAAAGTATGATATCTCCCTACCGGATAAGCAGCTGGCATGCGCACCTTTCAACTCTCCAGAGGGGCGGGACTACTTCGCCGCCATGAACTGCGGGGCTAACTATGCATGGAGTAACCGGCAGCTGATACTTCACTGGGTCCGTGAAAGCTTCGAGAATATATTCGATGAAGATGCTGAAGACATGGGCATGCACCTGATCTACGACGTATGCCACAACATAGCGAAGAAAGAAGAACACGATGTGGACGGGAGTCGAAAGGACCTGATCGTTCATAGAAAAGGTGCAACCAGAGCATTTCCCGCTGGGAGAAAAGAGGTGCTGAAAAGATACAGGAAGATCGGTCAACCCGTATTGATCCCGGGCGACATGGGCACGGCCAGCTACGTGTTGAAAGGCAGTAAGAACTCTATGAATAGAAGCTGGGGCTCTACATGCCACGGAGCCGGCAGGGTCATGTCCAGAACGGGTGCCAGGAAGAAATTCAACGTGGGCAAGATCAAAAGGAGCATGGACGATAAAGGTATCTACGTCAAGGCTGCCAGTAATAAAGTGCTGCTGGAGGAATCTACCGATGCATATAAGGATATCAACAACGTGGTAGAGGTCACACACAACGCCGGACTCTCTGAGATCGTAGCCAAGTTGGTGCCTATAGGCGTGATGAAGGGATAGAGAACGTATTAAATTTCATCGTCAGACTATATGATCTTTTACAGGAAAGCCTAACGGCTATCCAGTGCTCACTCGTTCAAAGAACTCGTGATTTACAGGAAAGCCTGGCGCCTTTCCAGATACCTTCCGAGGCGAGCTCGTCAGATTTACAATAGTACAAAATCAGCAAAAACACTATCTGGGCATCACACCATACAAGTTAGCCAGTGTACTTTTTGAATGGGCACCCAGTTGTATATTATCAACGGGAAAAATAGGAAAAATTATATATATGGATAAGTTTTCTCATAGATTGAATTGATAATGGAGGCTTAGATATATATGAACAAAAAAAGAGCTAAGTTAAAAGCCATAGTGATAGCCTTTGCACTAGTATTTGCAGGATTCGCTACACTATTCGCGATACCGACCACTGTGTCTGCAGCAGATGGTCCTGAGATAATAGACAACACGCCGACAGGCCCTGGGAACGCAACGACTGGAGACGACTTTGTCTTCAATGCAACCATTACAGACAATTGGGCGATAACAGAGGTCTATGTGAATTGGACAGCTGACACATCGGCGGAAGAGACTTCTACGGAGATGCTATTGGAATCTGGAGACTACTACACAGGGACTATAACGGTTCCTTCAGATGCCAACGATATAGATTACCACATAGCAGCTTTAAACTGGAACGGTGATTGGAACGAAACATCAACTGATACGGTAGAAGGTGTTGTGGATAACGACGCACCAACGATAACACTGACATACGAAGATGATGTGTTGGCAAACACCACCTACATCGCAACAGCGAATGTAACGGACAACAGAGAAGATGTAGATGCCGTATGGATACAGTACAAGGTCAAGATGGAAAACGAAACAACAAGTGTAATAACATGGGATAACCAGACATACACACCCATGGCAACAGTACCAATACAGTACCACTACAACATAACATTGGCCGAAAACGCAACATGGCTATGGTATGAAGTATGGGCAAACGATACTGTAAACAACTCTGACGCGATCAACACGACATTCGATGGAGAGGGACCTCTGGTGGATCACACTGAAGGCGCACCTACAACCGGCGATGATTACACTATCGAATACGGGGTAGAAATCAATTTCTACCAGAACGATAGCACGATGCTGTGGTATCAAGTCACTGCTAGAGACGGATACATGATGGATAACACCGTGCACTTGACATTCAATGCATCTACGGGTATAGACTACAACGCCACCACTAAGATGTATATGTACACGATATCATTGTGGGAAAATGCAACTGCCCTAAATTACACGATCAAGGCAAACGACACTCAGGAACAATGGACCAATGTAACTTACGATCTACCTGTAACTGACAACAATTATCCGACTAATGTTGCAATACATCAAGACAGCATGGAAGTGGATGTCGGTGTCGAACAGCACTTCAACGTAAGTGACATGTTGGGCGACAATCTTGGCAGAGAAAATCTCAACGTAACATGGTGGGTATACGGAGTAAGTTTGTACTACTACTACTTCGGATTCGGTCCATCATCACAAGAATGGGCTAAAGGTCCTTACTATGGATATGTAGTCGAAGAGGACTTCGGCGAGATGTACGGTGAAGAGATGAATTTCACATTCCCGAAAGGTTTCGTAGATTACAGAGTTGCACTCTTCGTTTCCGACGAAGCAGGCAACACACTGACCGATGCCATAACCATCACCGCTTATCAGTACTTTGGATTAACAGTTGAAGATGCAGATGGTGCTGTTGAGGGTGCTTCAGTGTCTATCAGCGCAGACGGTGTACCATTCGGTCCAAAAAAGACAGGTTCAGATGGAACGGTGTTCTTCTATGAGAATATGGGGCACGCCAACATATCTGTGAATGTACTGCATCCACAATATGAAGCATTCCAGAAGTTCTTCGAGTACGGAGACGATGAAGGTAATGTTAGTGAAACTTTAACCTTGACCGGGTTGAGTGAATGGACAATGATTTTAGGTCCAGTACAAGCGGTCAAAGACGGAGAGAACTACTCGGTGCCCAACGCTAACTTGACATTGTCCGATGGTAATGATTCATGGTCCGGTATGACTGGACTCGACGGAAATGCAGCGATAGTTTTACCCTTCGAACCATACGGCATGACCTTCACACTGACAATAACTCATCCTGATTACAAGGATTGGGTTAACGACAGCTTCGTGATACCGTCCTTCGAAGACAGAGCAGACTTGTATCAGAAATACGAGTACATGCTAGAAGAACAAGTGTACGTTACACATGAAATAACGGTTGGACCAGTAGAAGATGATGACGGAGACGCAGTCGAAGACGCTCTAGTCACGATAATGTACAACGGCGAAGAATGGAACAATATGACCGGATCCGATGGAAACGCATACTTCCACCTTATGA
>CAZHUM010000002.1:0-69074 GCA_964535805.1 uncultured Thermoplasmata archaeon | reverse complement strand
CCCCTCCTTTTTTTTCTTTTAACCATTGAAAAATGACTCTAGCTAAAGATATATCAATAGAAATAGATGGATCGATGTCTAGTTGTTTCACAAATACTGGGTATATATTATTATCGCGATCAGGACCGCAAGAAGAGCTATCCAGATCAACACTGCTGTTCTAGTGGATTTCTTCGCTTTATCTGCTTCCCACCATTCTCTAGGTTCGATCCCTTGTACTAAAAATGTCAATACTCCAGCTAGATTGATGCAGATCAGATGTATCAGGAATAGCGTTAGTGCTCCCAGAGCCATAGTGATATGGCCGTGACCGAATAACAGACCAGAAGTCACCAGCGTGGGTAAAAGCGCCAGCGCCACCATCACCCCGATCAACGCCGTAGAGATGCCTCTAGTCATGGCTAGAGCACCTGCACTTCCAGCTGCCAGTGCCAAGATCACGTCTCCGAAACTGAAGGTGGACCTGGCGACTATCTGGGCAGAGCCCGTATCGATGGATACGAAGGCGCCGATGCTGAAAGCTATAAAGAAAGCCAAAAGGATGCCTACGGCATTAGCTTTAAGGGCTCTTCGAAAAAGGTCCGTGTCAGCCAATGTGGTCGCTAATGATAAGGCAACATTCGGTCCCAAAAGTGGAGCTATCACCATGGCACCGATGATTATCGCTACGTCGCTCCTCATCACACCGATGGCTGCCACGATAGCGGATAAGGCAATAAGCAGAACGTAGACCGTTGTCAGTTTACTCATGTCGGTGATCTCTGCGTAGAGTTCTTCCCTGCTTATACCGTACTTTGTCTCCTTCTTTTTCTCAGCCTCTCCGTCCTTAGATTTTTTCTCATCTCCCTCCTCCTCTTCTATCATGGGGTAAGAAGCTTTGATCGATAATAGAAGTAATCTGAAACCCTCCACATTAGAGAATTTTTCAGCCAAGATGTCAAGCACGCTTTGGCTGTACTCCACACGGACTATTATTTTAACCAAAACCTGTTTCTCGGAAACCCAATCGTACCAAAAATCAAGGACTCTATCATTATCTTCCAGAAGCCTTTCAGCATCATCCTGCTTATCGCCCGAGATAAGCATCTCTATCATACGCAGAGCCATATTATTATCACGAGGTTAATATGTCCGGTGTAATAAAATTTTACTGCTCATCACCTTCTCCATCTTTTTACGGCCTTGAGTATCTCGAAGGTCATCAGGAATACACCGGCACCTCCTAAGACCTGCAGCCATCCGCTCAGACCGATGCTGGCGAATTCTAAGAAATCGCTGATGAACGGACCGTAAATTCCCAGGAACACCATCCCGATGGAAATCAATATCGAGTACAGTATGATCCTGTTGGAGAAGAAGTTGCGGTTGAATATCGAGGTGTACTCGTACCTTCTAGACATGATATTCATGAACTGACAGTAAGCGATCGTGAGATAACTTATGGTGGTCGCTTTTGCATAATCTAGAGAGTAAACTGTATTTTTGATGTTATTAACATCAAGGGATAGTGGAACTCCATTTCTCCACATGTAGATGTAAAAATTACCGACCGCGAGCAGCCCGATCAGCAGTCCGAAGAAGATAACCTCCGCCGACGTAAAGAAGTCCAGTATATGCTCTTCCCGCTTCCTGGGAGGTGATCGCATAAGCGCCTTCGAGGGAGGATCGTAGGTAAGGAAAGTTAACGGCATGACCTCCGCCAAAAGATCGATAGCTAAGATCTGGATCACCAATATGGGTATCGCCCAAGGACCCCAGCCTAGCAGCCCGATGGCTACGAGCCCCGCTAAAACCGCAGTGAGCTCTGCACCGTTCGTCGTCATGGATGCTAGAACGGTCTTTTTTAGGTTGTTGTATATCGTTCTACCCTCTCTTACTGCATGAACTAAAGTTGGAAAGCTGTCATCCAAAAGCACCAACTCCGAGGCTTCCTTCGCCACATCGGTACCTTTCATACCCATGGCCACACCGATATGAGCCCTCTTGAGAGCTGGGGCGTCATTCACCCCGTCCCCGGTCACCGCAACGATCTCACCGTGTTTCTCCAATATATTCACTATCCTGAGCTTGTCTTCTGGGTCCACCCGTGAGAAGATCAGTGCTTCTCTTTTAGCCATCAATTTTGCGAGCTCCTTGTCGCTCATATCCTTGAGTTCTCCTCCGGTTACAACAGGCGGTACTTTTCCATCCTTGGAGAGTCCGATCTCTTCACCCACAGCTTTGGCAGTGATGGCATGATCCCCGGTCATGATGAATATCCTGAGGTGTGCCACGTGGCAGTCGTGGACGGCCTCCTTGACCCCTTCTTTGGGCGGGTCGATCATCCCGACTAAACCCAAGAAGATCACGTCCTTTTCGACCTCTTCCATCGTGTAGTCCTTCCCGCTTTTTTCAAGAGGTCTGTAGGCAATTGAGAGCACCCTCATGGCTTTCTTGGAGTACCTTTCGTTGATCCTTTTGATCCTCTTTTTATCATCGTCGGTTATAGGGACCGGCTTACCGTTTTTATATACATATTTACTGATCGACAGAACACTGTCCGTCGCGCCCTTCATAGCCAGTACGACCATCCCCTCGGTATCTCCCTCGAGTGCCCTCGCAACACCTTCATCCGCGTACTCTTCCGTTATCTCACGTACGGAGCTCATCCTCTTTCTTTCTGAATCGAAGGGAAATTCTATCAGTTCTATGTTCTCCTTGTCCTCCTTTGAAGATCTTGTCCCTATCTTGGTGGACATGGTGATGAGCGCAGCTTCGGTGGGATCTCCCACGGGGTACCATGTGTCGTGTGAATCGTCCGGGGCGTGCACCTCTGCGTTGGATGACATGGTGGCAGCGTCCATCATTATCTCTATCTCGTTTATCTTTTCTTGAGTGAGTTCTGTCCCATCTTGATCTAGGATGGTGCCTTTGGGCTTGTATCCAACGCCGGTGAAACTGTACTCCTTCCCGTTGAACCATGCCTTCTTAACGGTCATCTCGTTCTTGGTGAGAGTGCCCGTTTTGTCCGTACAGATAACTGTTGTAGATCCCAGTGTTTCCACAGAGGACAGGTTCTTCACGACGGCTTTCTTCTCCGCCAATCTGTTACTGCCTGTAGAGAGAGCCACGGTAACCTGTGCCGGAAGGGCCTGTGGAACCGATGAGACCGCAATTCCAAGGGCGTATATCAGGCTGGTGTAGAGTCCCAGCCCCTGCCATTGAGCGATAACGAACAGAGCGATGCTGATCACGATAACTATAGAGGTTAGGTTCCTCGCCAAAAGTTCCAATTCTTTCTGGAGTGGTGATTTGATGTCCACGGTTTCCTGGGTCATGTTGGCTATCTTACCCATCTCGGTGTTCATCCCAGTGGCGACGACCAGACCCTTTGCCGTGCCCGATGCCACCGTCGTTCCCACGTAGGCCATGTTGTCCCTATCCGCAAGCAGAACCTTCTCTTTTATCGCGTTGGTCCGCTTCTCCTGGGGCATGGATTCTCCCGTCAAAGAGAAATCGTTTGTCCGCAGGTTGAAAGATTCTATTATGCGTATATCCGCAGGTATCTTGTCACCCTCGTCTATCCGTATTATGTCACCGGGGACCAATTCGTCTTGACCGATCTCCTTCATCTCACCGTCCTGCATGACTCTGGCAGGAGATTTGATCAGCGATTTCAACTTCTCGATTATCTGCTGAGCTTTGTATCTCTGGACGAATCCGATAACAGCGTTGATTATGACTATTATGAACATGGCGGCGGCGTTCTTGTAACTGCCTAGGATCAGAGATATAACACCAGCGACTATCAGTACTATCACAAGCAACTCTTTGAATTGAGATAAGAACATGAGCCATTTTGGCGTCTGTACCGTTGCCTTGAGCTCGTTTTTACCGTACTTCTCGAGCCGTCGGTTCGCTTCGTCTCTAGTTAACCCTTCCTCACTTGTATCCAACGCATCGAGTGCACCTTTGACGGTCATCCTGTAATATTCTTTGCCAGATGTCATATCCAGTCTATCCTTTAAGATGTGTAACAGATGTGTATATTTTATTCTTTTGTTGGTCTATTCAATGCATGCTGCTATATGAGCTTGACCGATGGGCACACCCATATCACCGTTGGGCACACCGTTGTGCACTATCAATTTAAAGTCCAGCTCGTTCAACCGCTCTCTTATCATCCTGACGATAGGTCTGTTGTAGGAAACCCCGCCGGAGATGCCGATATTTGGTGTCCCCCTCTCATGGGCACATTCAACCGCTTTATCAGCCAGCTTCTCCGCCACTCTGGCAGCATACGAGGCAGCTCTATCCTCTCGTTTCTCACCACCCTCGAGCAGCTGGATGAATCCATCCAATGTACATATGGTATCACCGTCTATATTCACGTCGAAATCGATACCGTCGTCGCCCAGCATCTGATACTTTTCCAACTTCATAGCGGGTTCGCCCTGGTATGTCCTCTCACATGATATATCCAGCGCACATGAAATCGCGTCCAGCAGACGGCCGAAACTGCTCGTGGAAACGCTGTTCTCCATGAGTTTGTCCAGTATATTTCTTTTATTTTGTTCGAATCTATCGCTCTCTATGTCCCTGGACCTCTCGATGGCATATACCAGTCTTTCCGGTTCTTCCACCGCCTTTTCTCCACCCAAAAGAGGGAACGTCTCTAGATGCCCCATCCTCTCGTATCTATCCGCTCTACAGTAGAGTATCTCACCACCCCAGCTCTGCCCGTCCTCACCGTATCCAGTTCCGTCAACGGCGATGCATACGATGTCGTCCAATTCGTGTTCGAGGAGCAGTGAAGCCCCGTGGGCCCAGTGGTGCTGGATCTCGATCAATTCCGAATCGTATCGCTCCGCGTACTCAAGCCCCAATCTCCTGCTCTGGTAAGACGGATGCAGATCGACCGCTACTCTTTCTATTTCATCGATACCAAGGATCGAAGTTAGGTAGTCGTGTGTATCTTCGTAGAACTTTTTTGCGTTGTAGGAACGTAGATCACCCAAATACTGGCTTGGGTACAATCTTCCGTCCTTGGAAAGAGCCAGACAGCCGCTTTGATCCGCCCCTGATGCCATCACCTGTTTTTTGCTGAACTCAAAGTAATCTGGAACGAACCCTCTTGCCCTTCTTATAATAGAAAGATGGTCTCCATGGACTCTTATCAACGAGTCATCTATACGGTTGGCGATCTTACGGTTGTGAAGCAGGAAGTAGTCAAAATCGAGCTTGAAGGATTCTTCGTTATCGATCATCATGGGCTCACCTGGAGGGTTGGCGCTGGTCATGACTAAAGTATCATGATCTATTTTATCGAATAACAAGTGATGGAGTCCAGTATAAGGCAGCATGATGCCCACCGTGGGTAATCCAGGCGCCGCGTATTCCATCGATTTGCTGTCTATGTCCTTTTTGGTGTAAACCATAATGGGTCTCCTAGGTCCCGTCAGAATGCCTTCTCTTTCTACCACCGCATATTTTCTTACGGTCTCCAAATCCCTCATCATCAAAGCGAAGGGTTTCTGTTTTCTACCGTACCTTTTTCTCAGCTCTGGTATCTTTTCCAGCGTGCAGATTATGTGCATCCCGCCCCAGCTCTTTGCCACACATATCTCTCCCTGATCCAATAGAGCAGAGAATTCGTCGATACCACCTACCTTATTCTTCTGTTTGTCGAAGAGGACGTAACTAGGTCCACACTTGTTACACGATATGGTCTGGGCGTGGAACCTTCTGTCCGTCGGGTTCTTGTACTCCTCCACGCACACTTCACAGAGTGGAAAATTTTCCATGGTCGTATTAGCTCTATCGTACGGTAGTTCTTGGATGGTTGAATATCTAGCTCCACAGTTGGTGCAGTTTATGAAAGGAAAACCGCTCCTTCGGTTTTTTCCGCTCTTCAGTTCTTCAAGGCATTCCGGGCACAGGGCGGTGTCCACGGGTATGGTCGAAGATCTTTTCTCTCCGTTCGAGCTTTTCACTATCTTGAATGTATCAGCTTTGACTGCCCTATCCTCCACCTCCACCTCGGCTATCTCGGCTAAGGGTGGCAGTTCTCTTCTCAGTTCCTCCAGAAATATATCTAGGTCCCCGTCTATAATAACTTCCACTTCGTTACCCAGGTTCTTGACGTGACCCTTCAAATCGAGTTTCTCTGCCACTCTATAAACCGTGGGACGGAAGCCCACTCCCTGCACGGTTCCTCTGAGAACGATCCTCATCGTCACGAAATGATTTCCTCCTATTTTTATACTTATCCATGCAAAAACTTTTATTCCATGTTAAACTGCTTTAGCCGATGATATGTGGAGTGGACGAAGCAGGCCGGGGTCCGGTCATCGGACCGCTGGTGGTAGCGGGTGTTTGTCTCGAGGATGACGGTAAGCTCGTAGAGCTGGAGGTCAAGGACTCTAAGAGACACACGGCGAATAGGCGAGATGAATTATCCAAAGAGATCTATGATATGGCGAGCTGTGCAGGGAGGGTGGTATCCGCACAGGACATCGACGCTCTGCGTACACAGTTAACAATGAACCAGATGGAGGCGGACTTCTTTGCATCGATCATCAACGAGTTGTGCTCCGACGGTGATACTGCATACGTGGATTCCGCTTCCGCCAACGAGGAAAAATTCGCTCGGATGATCAAATCCAAGCTCGCGGTGAACGTGAAGCTCGTATCGGAGCACAAGGCGGATGACACTTATCCGGTAGTATCCGCAGCTTCTATATGTGCAAAGGTTAGAAGAGATCTGGAAGTCCAAAGGATAGCCGAGGAGATCGGTGATGATATCGGCAGCGGCTACCCCTCGGATCCGGTGACGAGAAATTTTCTGAAAAGATGGATAAAAGAAAAAGGCGAGCTCCCACCCTATGTAAGAAGGTCTTGGAAGACCTGCCAGGATCTGATGAACCTTCATAAGACAAAGAAGTTGGATGAATTTTAGAAAGAAACCTTTTTTACTCACCCCTGATTATAGACGTTAAAAGTTGATATCCATGACAGACAAAGACGAGATGAAAGGACAATTGCAGAAGATGATCGATGAGTTCCGAGGTAGGATAGAAGAGAGCGAGAAGCTGCAGAAGAAATTGGATGGATTCGAACGCAGTGTCTCAGTCCTCTTTGAAGACGATGGCAATTTTCATTTTTCGATCTCCGGGAATGACGTAGGGGATATTAAGGAGGGGGACTATAAGAAATCCGAGATAGTCATCAATACAGATACTGAAACATTCACAAAATTGATAAACAAAGAGATGAAGCCCATGGAGGCATACGCCCGTAAAAAGGTGAAGATCGATGCCTCCTTCTTAGATATGCTGAAGATCAAGGATATGTTCTAACTGTAAAGATAAGACTTATCTTCTGGAAGCTTCATAAATTCTCTGAGCAGTGTTGTAGCGTAAGTACCTTTTAAAAGCGTGAACTCGATGTTGACACAATCGGAAGCCCTCCAATCTAGATCGTAAACCGGAGCGAAGATAGATCTTCTGGTCCCTTTGGAAGAAAGATTAGATATCTCTGGAATAACGAAATCTCTTTTATCGATATCTTCATCTTCGATGATCTTTCTCTCGATCTCACCCTGTTCTCCTTCCGAGTACTTAGAGCTGAAACCGAACAGTGGTGCACTCACGTATGCCTTCCCGTCCCTCACCATCTTAGATGCTTTTTCTACGTTACTGCTTGTTATATGGACGGGTGTATCGACATTGGGTGCACCGTCCCTGTCCGCAGGCAGTAATATATCCCCTGGAAGTGCATCTTTCAAGGGCAGTCCATCCTGCGATCTTTTACTCAGCATCTTGTTGAATAGGTATGACTGGTAAGCGTGTATGAACATCTTTAGAAGGTTATCCGGTAGAACTTTGAGTGCCCCGATGTAATCCTCTGGATTGTTAGCCAAGTACTGGATCATCGACCTCTCGAAAGTTAGTATCTTCGGATAGTTGTAGAGCGCTTCTTTATAATCCCACGTTTCCTCTAAACGTTCCCTCGCTTCCCTGCACCCACCGCTCTCGCCTTCCATGGGATTGGCTATGTACATCTTCACGGCCCCTTCGAAATCGCTCCTGATCAACTTTTTACCGACCAGATGGGTTATAGGCCTGAGAGTACCGAAACGCTGAACGCCGAAATAGTTGGGAAATCCACCGGCTTCTTTGATCTCGTTACCGGTCGAATCCGTTCTTTCTTTTATCTCATCAGGAGTTAAATCGATCTCCCTGACCGTTATATCGAAGGTGTTGGATTCGTGTGCTCCGATGTATAGTGGTCTGTGAGATCTTCTGATATCCGATATCTCCACGTCCTTGAGATCGATGATATCTAGTCCTTCCGGTTCCTTGTGGAAAGACATCCACTGTGTCGTCACAGCTCTTTTGTCCTTCGTGCCGGCAAAAGAGATACCTCTTCGGCTGATCCCCAAAAGCTTGGAGAACCGCCTTATCAGTCGGTTCGTTTCCCAGTTCCTGCTCCACACCTTCGCTATCGTGTATTCGCCGTCCCCGCCTTCGATCTTGTCTTTATCGATATTTTCCTTCACCTGAAAATCTTCAGGATATTTTTTCAGCCTTCCTCCTATACCGGGACTAGACGTATAAAAAACCTCTATCCCCACCTCGCTTTCCATACCTATCTCCCCTCGAGTACCAGGGTCAAGTTTTATCTAGGTCACTCTTCTTCGAACAGCTTTTCGAAGACATCTGAGAACTGCTCCTGGATCGCCTTCGCATTATCCACCAAGATCTCCTTCGGATCCTCTCCTTTTTTTGCCTTGAGATATAATACTGGATCATCGAGCTCCTGATGCTCCACTGAGTAGTTCGCTTCCTCGATCCTATCGTCGGATAACAGTTGTTCCATTATGGGATACATAACACTGGCATCGGCGTCTAAAACCTTTATCTGAAGACTGTTTTCCGTTTTTTCCAAAACGTTGAATTCCATTATATCACTTTTCCTGAGTTATCATCGTTTTACTTAAAAGTATTGGTGGATATCCTCATTTTAGATATTTTTGCAGGATCTTGAACGCACAGACATCTCCACACATGGAACAGGCGTCTTCATCGCTGGGGTTCTTCTCCTCTCTGAACCTTTTTGCCTTCTCCGGGTCCACCACCCTGTCGAACATGGTCTCCCAATTCAACTCTTTTCTCGCCCGGGATACTTCATCATCGATATCTCTGTTTATCCCTCTTGCGAGATCCGCTGCATGAGCCGCTATTTTACTCGCGATAGTGCCTTCTTTAACATCCTCGACATCGGGCAGGCCTAGATGCTCGGCGGGAGTAACATAACACAGAAAGTCAGCACCGTGATATGCAGCCAGTGCACCTCCTATTGCTCCGGTAATATGATCGTAACCCGGTGCGAAATCGGTCACCAGGGGTCCAAGCACGTAAAATGGTGCACCGTTGCAGAGTTCTTTTTCTATATCGACGTTCGTTTTTATCTGATCGATCGGCACGTGTCCCGGTCCTTCGACCATCACCTGGACCTTCTCATTTCTTGCCCTTTTAACGAGTTCTCCCAGGGTGATCAATTCCTGGATCTGAGGTCTATCGGTGGCATCCGCGATAGATCCAGGTCTGAATCCGTCTCCCAGGCTCAAAGTTAGGCCGTATTCTCTAGCGATCTCCAATAGGTAGTCGAATTCGGAGTACAGGGGGTTTTCTTCTCCATTGTGCAGTATCCATGCAGCCAGGAATGACCCTCCTCGACTGACCACGTCGGTGAGCCTTCCACTCTCTTTTAAACTCTGTACAGCAGCTTTAGTCACACCACAGTGGATCGTTACGAAGTCCACACCGTCTTGGGCGTGAAGTCTGATGCTGTTGAATATATCGTCAGAGCTCATGTCCACGACCGCGCTCTCTCTTGCCTTCTTCAGTCCACATTGGTATATCGGTACGGTACCTATAGGGAGTTTCGTGCTCTTGATGATCCTCCTGCGGATCTTGTCGATATCTCCCCCTGTACTGAGATCCATCACCGCATCTGCACCGTACTTCTCGGCGACCTTCAATTTCTGGAGCTCGGATTCAAGGTCGTGTTTATCCTTTGATGTTCCAAGATTCACGTTCACCTTTATCTTCAATCCCTTCCCTATGGGTTTGGGAACAGGATCATGGATGACATTCCTCGGTATAACGGCGAGTCCACCGGCGACCAACCTGGAAAGCTCTTTTGGTGTCACCGGTTCTTCCGATGCCGCCCTCTTTACGTAGTCGGGCACACCCTTTTCGCATTCTTCGATAAGAGTCATCGATTTTCCATGATATGTACGTACATAAAATCTTTTGGATAGTTTTCGTAGTTCGAAGGACATAGAACATAGAAGATTATTGAGTTTTTATTTAATAATCAATGTAAAAAACTAAATACACACTACGTTTTTTACTATACTTAAGAGGTGCTCACATTGCCTGAAGAAGAAACAATAGTATGTCCAGTATGCGACTCTGAGATTCCTGCAGAATCAGAAAAATGCCCAGTCTGCGGTGTTGACCTAAATCTGTTTGATATAGCCGATGAAATCGAGACCGGTGAGCCAGAGGAAGATATAAGTGGGATGATAGAGACTTTAGAAGGGGACATTGAAGATGAAGAACTCATCGAAACCATTAAAACCATCGGAGGTGGGGGCGCAGGTCCTGAAGAGAGTGGAGAAGAGATCGAGGAAGAAGTGAAAGAAGAGGCAACCGAAGAAGAGATCGAAGAGGACGTTGATTTAGAACTCGAAGAAGAAGTTGAAGATGAAGAGGTGGAAGAAGAGATAGATGAATCAGAGATGATCGTCTTCGAATGTCCAGAGTGCGGGGCAGAGGTGCCTGAAGACGCTAATAAGTGTCCTTCTTGTGGTATTGAATTTGCAGAAGCTGAAGAATTTGAAGAAGAGGTCGAAGAGGAAGAAATCGACCCTGAGCTTGTAGAACGATTCGATGAAGAGCTGGCGAAAGCAAGGTCTAAGATATCGGATCTAAGAGACACAAAGATAGATATCAATGACATCAAAACCCTCCTTAAACGGACCGTACAAGAGAAGAAAGCTGATAATTACGAAAAGGGATTGGAATTACTGGAAGAAATATCTAAACACTCGGAACAGGTATTCGAAATCTTCCATAAGATCAAAGAATGTAAAGGCATGATATTAGAGATGAAAGACCTGGGTATCGATTACGAAGAGGAAATCGATAAACTCAAAGAGGCAAAAAAGCTGGCTGATGAAGGAGACTATGCATCTTCTATCGAATATCTAGAATCCATGTATGAAAATTGTGATCAGCAGATATCTAAGCATAAAAAAGAAGAGGAAGAAAGGGCACTTGAAAGGCAAAAAGAAGATGAGAAAAAAGGAAAGATTAAAAAGGAACTGGATCAGAAGATAAAAATTGCAAAAGACAATTTTTCTGAAATCAAGAAAACGAAATTCAACTTGGATAACGTAAAAGATCTGATCAAGGTGACCATGAAGGCTAGGAAGGAAGGAGACTATATCGACGCACTTAACACCATCGAGGATTTTAACAACAAAGCGGACAAGATAATACAGCTCAACGAAAGGTTCCTGGAAGGGAAACAAAAGATTAGGGAACTGGATAAAGAAGATATGGATTACACACCATATCTCAAGGCATTAAAAAATTCCAAGAAAAAAGTGAATCAGGGTGAATACGACGTGGCCATGAGTATTTTAGATAGTACTTTAGGGAAGATCGAAGAGCAGTTGCATCATGCAGAGGTTGAAGCAGAATTAGAAGAAGAGCTCGCAATGTCTGAACAGAAAGCAGACCTGATGGTGGATATAGAAGAAAAAATTAAAGAAGCGGAAAATAATCTAGATCAGATATCGCACACTAAAATACACACTGATGAATTGGAACTAGGGGTCGAAGATGTCCACATGCTCAAAGGGGAGAAAAAATACGAAGAGGCACTGAAAAAAGCGGAAGAGATCGTAGAAGATACGGAAAAGATACTACGGGTCATGGTGAAAATAGACGAGGCCAAGTCCAGGATAAAGGAGATGAAAGAAGATGGTCTGGACTATAAAGGGTACCTGGAGATGATCAAGGAAGAAAAGGACAGAGCTGACAGCGGAGAATACGATGAAGCCATCGCTAACCTTGATGAACTGATTATAGAGATGGAAAATGTACTAGCTGGTGAGGTTACCGAGTTTGAAAAAGGGGAAGAACCCGAGATAACGGAAGTAGAGCAAGAGGAGGTTTTTGTTGAGGTGGATAAAGTTCCTGGGGTCGTCGAAGAAGAGATCACAGTCGCTGATATCCGAGAAAAGGCTGATGAAATAAAAGATATCCTCACACGTTCCAAAAAGGTTGGATTCAAAATAGAGGGTGGAAAAGAGATAATCAACGACGCCTTAAAAAGCACGAACCATCAAGATCTAGATATGGCTCTTGAATCCCTGGAAAAAAGCAGAGACAAGCTTTTGAGTATATTGAAGGAGGAGATGGACGAAAAGATGGTCTCTATCGAGTTAAAACTAGAAGAAAGCATGGACCACGATTTCGAGGAAATAGAAAACTACCTAGAAGAAGCAAGAAGTGCTATGGATGTAGACGATTATAAATCTGCTTTGGAGATGTTTTCCAAGGCGGAACAAAAGGTAACAGCGATAGGAGAGCCCCTTTCAGAGGCTGAGACATCCCTTTCAAATGTTGAGAGCTTGATATTCGATGCAGAGGTAATGGGTATAGACACAACTAAAGCAAATGAGTTGTTGAACAAGGCCAAGGGTGAATTATCGGTCGGTGATTGGGACAAAGCTGAAGAGTATGCTGAGATGGCAAAGGAGGAAATATTAAAAGAAGTCCCAGGCAAATTAAAACATCTTGTGAAAAAGGCCCAGACCGAGTTGAAAAAAGCAAAAATATCTGGCGTAGATGTATCCAAACAGATAGATATCCTCAAGAGAGCAAATCAATCAAAAGAGGATGAAGACTACGAAAAGGTTTTGGAAGAGATGAGGAACTACAAGAACATCATGAAGAAGGTCTGGCGGTAAAAATTTCTAGATGATGAAGAGTTAGTGAGCATGGTCGATAGTATAAAACTTATAATTTTCGATATGGATGGAGTCTTGGTCGATGTCCACAGCTCATGGTCCTGGGTGCACGACTATTTCTGTGTCAGCAACGAAGATTCCCTTCAAGCTTATCTAGACGGTGAGATAGACGATCGGGAGTTCATAAAAAGGGATATCGCCCTCTGGAGAGCATGTAAATCGGAGATAAGTAGGGATGATATCATCGGTATTTTGGATGGTGTACCGTTGATGGAAGGTTTCGAGAAGACGATGAACCAATTGAAATCAGAAGGATACTCTTTGGCAGTTATAAGCGGAGGGCTTAAACCACTAGCCCACAGTATCTCTAAAGGATATTTTGATAGGGTGATGGCAAACGATATCATTGATGATGAGAATGTAGGACTGAAGGGCGGTACATTGGAGGTTAGACTCAACGACAAAGGTCACAGTTTCGACAAGCTGATGGACGAGTTAGACTTTTCACCAAAGAAATGTGCTGCAGTAGGCAACAGCTTCATCGATGCCCCCATGCTTGAAAAGGCTGCCCTTGGGATAGCATTCGACCCCAACGATGATATTGTGATCGAATCCGCTGACGTGGTGATCAAAGACAAAAACCTTTGGCGGGTGTACGAGGAAGTAGAGAAATACAACGAAGGATTTATCTGTTAAACAGTTATTTAGATATGCATGAAATATCATGAATGGGATGAACTGACGATAGAACAGATAGCAGAGAAGATAGAATCCATGGAGATTCGGGGGGCCGCCAAGATAGCTCGGGCGGGTGCGGTCGCAATGAAGAAAGCGGTACAGCAGTTCAGGGGAAACGACCTTGAGGAGTTTGAATCAGAGATGGAGAAAGCCAAAGAGATGGTCTTATCCACTAGACCCACAGCGATATCATTATCAAATGCGATTGATTATGTACTTTACCCAAAATTCAATGATGTGGAAACCGCAAAATTCACTGTAAAGGAAAGGGCGGACGAATTCGTTAAAAAGTCTTACGAAGCAGCTAAAAAGATCGCTGAGTACGGGGGTAAGAGGATAAACGACGGAGATATGATACTGACACACTGCAACAGTTCCCTAGCTCTTGGTGCTATAAAGTACGCATGGGACGAAGGTAAAGAGTTAAGGGTCTTTGCTACGGAATCAAGGCCGAAAAAGCAGGGCTATATAACGGTGAGAGAGCTCGTTGACTACGGCATCCCAGTTGTTCTGATAGTGGACTCCGCTGTCAGATACTTCATGCAGGACATAGATCAAGTCTATATCGGGGCGGATACCATAGCATCCAACGGTGCTGTGATTAACAAGATAGGGACATCCCAAGTAGCTCTCTCTGCCCACGAAGCCAGGGTACCGGTGACGGTTTGCGCTGAAACGTATAAATTTTCCAAAGAGACGGCTTTCGGTGATCTGGTTGAGATAGAGGAAAGAGATCCAAAGGAGATCGTCGATCCGTCACTGTTCCCTGGCGTGACCATAAGAAACCCGGTTTTCGATGCCACCCCAGATGACTATATAGATGCCATAGTCACCGAGGAAGGTATTATATCGCCCTCGGGGGCATATAGAATAATAAAGGAGATGAAATGATGATAGATTATCTAGCTTTGGGTGAAGAATTAGACCCAGAAGAGTATCTTATTTGTGAGTACAAAGTAAAGAGCGACCTGCCCATAGAAACAGCAGGTATTCGGATCGCTGAAGAGGAATCTACTGGCACATGGACCATGCCCACTACCCTTTCCGATGACATATTCGAAAGGTACGGTGCCAAGGTGGTAAAAGCCCAAGGAAATTATGTGACTATAGGTTACCCCATAATAGATTTCTCAGGCGAACTCGGTGAGACACCGCAGATACTCAGCATTGTAGCGGGAAACCTTTTCGGGCTTGAAACCCTAGACGGAGTACGGCTAGAGGATATACAGATACCCCCCGATATCGTACAGAGATATCCCGGCCCTCAGTTCGGAATAGACGGCTTGAGAAAGCTGATGGGGAGGCCCAAAAAACCTTTCATCGGTACCATAGTCAAACCCAAGATCGGACTTCCTCCAGAGGAGTTCTCAGATTATGTTTACGAAGCCGGTAAAGGAGGTCTTACGAACTCCAAGGATGATGAAACCCTGGTTGACCAGGATTTCTGTCCCCTCGGGGACAGGGTCAACAAGGTGAGTGAGAAATTGGACCTGCTCGAGGAGGAAGGTCACAAGATGATACACGCTCACAACATAAGCACCTCCGCTCACCGCATATTGGATGCAGCCGACCTAGCTCTGGAGAACGGTGCTAGACAGTTGATGGTAGACGTACTGACCGTAGGATTCTCCGGTGTCCAGGCTCTTGCCGAGGACCCATCTGTAGATGTACCGATTCACGTTCACAGAGCCATGCACGGTGCTATCACCAGGAACCCGGATCACGGGATATCCATGCCTGTTATCGCGGCACTAGTAAGGATGGTCGGAGGGGATTCATTCCATACAGGTACTTACGGTGTAGGTAAGATGCACGCCAATGTAGAGGAAGAATTGCGTTCCAAGGAGATGTTGTTGGGAGAGATGAGCGAAGCCCAAAAGGTGATACCGGTGGCAAGCGGCGGACTTCATCCTGGCTTGATCCCCCCGCTCCTTGAAAAGAGCGGTCTTGATGTGCAGATCCAAGCTGGAGGAGGAGTTTCCGGTCACCCTGACGGCGTTAGAGCCGGTGGAGCCGCCATGGTGCAGGCACTGGACGCTGCAGTAGAAGGCATCGAATTGGAAGTATACGCGAAAGAGCATGATGAATTGAGAAAGGCGTTGGAGAAATGGATGTGAGAACATGAATTTGAAAGCCAAAAAGATAGATTTAGAAGCAGGCGAGATGACCGTTGTACTTAATCAGATAAATGCGGAGAAACTCGGGATGCGCAGTCAGAGCAGGGTGAAGGTATCCAAAGGAGGTAAAAAGGTAACAGCGATAGTCGAAACATCGAGTACACTGGTCAAAAAGGACGAGGTCGGTGTACTTCACAAGGTGTCTGATAAGTTGGATGCGGAAGACGGGGACGAGTTGGATCTGTTGCCAACGAAGAGACCAGAATCCATCGATCACATAAAGGAGAAGTTGGAGGGAAAGGAACTCAGCGAACACGCTATAAAGGAGATAATCAACGATATAGCTGAGAAAAGACTCTCCGATATAGAACTCTCCGCCTACGTATGCGGAGTTTACTCACACGGCATGAATATCAACGAAACGAAGAACCTGACATTAGCTATGATCGACAGCGGGATCTCTATCGATTTCGACAAACATCCGATATTCGATCATCACAGTATAGGTGGTGTTCCTGGCAATAAGATCACGCTGCTGATAGTCCCTATAGTTGCAGCCGCCGGATTGATGATACCCAAGACCAGTTCAAGGGCGATATCCAGTGCGGGAGGCACAGCGGACATATTCGAAGTGCTCACAAACGTGTCACTAACCACAGAGCAGATCAAGAACATAACCGAGGAGATAGGGGGTGTCATCGCATGGGGCGGGGCGGTAGATTTAGCTCCTGCAGACGATTTAATAATACGTGCGGAATATCCCTTGAGGATAGACCCTTATGCCCAGGTTTTAGCATCGGTTCTGTCCAAGAAAAAAGCCTGTGGAGCAGAATATCTGGTCATGGACATCCCCATCGGCATGAATACAAAGGTAGAAACAATGGAACTAGGCAGAAAGTATGCTAGAGATTTCGTCGCGATCGGTGAAGAGATAGGGATCGATGTTAGATGTGCTTTGAGTTACGGCGATCAGCCCGTGGGTGAGGCGGTCGGTCCCACGGTGGAGGCTAGAGAAGCACTCATGGCCTTAGAGGGTAAGGAGGTCCCCAACAGCCTCCTGGAAAAATCTACCTCCCTCGCAGGGATGGTACTAGAACAGGGGGGTATGAGAGAAGGTCGGGGAAAAAAGGAAGCTGAAAGGTTACTGGAAAGCGGTGAGGCCCTTGAGAAGATGAAGCAGATCATAGATTACCAAGGCGGAGATCCTGAAGTCGAATCCGATGATATACATCTAGGAGATTATTCCGAGAAGATTTGCTCAGTAGAAGACGGTTATGTGAACAATGTTAACAATCACAGAATAATCGAGATAGTAAGGACCGCAGGAGCACCATACCGTAAAACCGGCGGCATCATACTGAACAAAAAGAAGGGAGATAAAATCGACAAAGACGAACTGCTTTTCACCATCTACTCCGAGAAGGAGATGTGTCTTAAAGAGGCCGTAAAGTTGGCAAAACACAAGAACCCGATGACCATAGAAGGCATGATACTGGAGAAACATCCAGCCTTCAAAAAAGTGTAAAACGATTACACGTAGTGTCTGCTCCTGACCGCTCCCCCTCTCTCAGCGGATATCATCTCCCCTCCGGACATCACCGCAACTCCCACTCCCTTCAGTTCTCCTTCGTTTGCTAGAACGCAATCGTCTTCGGGACATATCTTTTCGTCGGCATCTTTGACTCCTACCGCGAAGACGGTCCCTTTGGGCCTGAAATCATCGATCTCAACAACGTATTCATCTTCTTTCAGAAGTATCTCTCCTCCTGATAGAGTTAGGGATATCAGCCCTCTCTCCGAAACGAGCATGCCTATCTGATCCTCTCCTTTCATGATGCGGTAGTTCGGGTATCTGCCTTTTATATCGGCTCCTTCAGTAAGTTTTCTACCTGCTGGACCGAATTGAAACTCAGCAAAAGAGGTCATGTTTTGATGAAGGAATTCTTGGTAACTCCTGCCAGGATTTGTGTTCTCTACAACACTTTCAGCTAGATTTTCGAGCGACGTATCGTCAGTCGGATGCCTGCCCCGTGTTGTATCAATACAATCTATGCTCTCCCTCACGAAATCCATGTCTGGTGGGAGGTGGCAAATTATCGTACTGTAATCACCCTTTTCTATTATGGTTTCGAGGGTCTCAAGAATCATGCTCTTCTCTTCTTCCAGCCATTTATGCGATACCGGTATATCGTACTGCTGGGCCGGGTAGAACATCTCAATATCACGGGGAACGGCGCCCATCGGTGACGTGAGGGTCACTTCATGTACATCGGTCCAGTTTCCCTGATTGACCGCTCCTCTTATCATACCGTGGGTCTTAGATTGGAAATAGGGTTTTCGAGCGGAGCATGGAAGTAACAGCAGCACATCCCTCTCCGGCGGTTCGTATCTTTCTCTAAGCCTATTCCTGAATCGTCGGATATCAGGTCTATACAGACCTTCATAGGTCGTAATGAATACTTTTTCACCTGTAACGGGTATATTATGAGAGTAATCATCATAGTGATCATCGGTACATCTGAGCATCTCCACCAATCTAGGCTCACTTCTGACACGTGTTTCGACTAGATCTCTTACACGTCCACATCTTATGCTTTTTTTGATAATATCAAGCTCTTCTTTCATTAGAACGCGGTTCTGTTCTGAACCATGTGCATCGATATTCAGCCAATCCGTTGTTTTTATCCCTTTAAAACTCATCAGATCACAGTAGATGGTATCGAATAGATCTATGCCTAGGTAGTTCAAGAGGGCGATGTTGTTCGGTCTCGCTATGCCCGGGGTGTAGAGAAGTTTGTGATAACCGATTTTCTTCCTTATACTCAAAATCTTATCCACGAAGTACTTTGGATTCGTGAACAATTCCGGGGCGTTAGCGATCACATATATGCCGGCATCCTCCCTCGGTTCTTGGTCGTAAAGGACCTGGAAAAAGGATCTAGGGGGAGAGCATTCCACTACGTCACCTCCTATCAAGTCTGGATATCCGAAGGATTGTGGTATGTTGAAACCGTTCTCTTGGAAGAGGGAAATTGACCTTTTCAGATCTGAATCTTCACTATCAGAAAATGAGATCCCATCTATGTCTCCTTTTACATATTCATCTATAATACCGTCGTCTATGTAGAGTATATTCGGGAATACCATCTCCTTGTCATCAAACCAAAACTTCCCACTTTTGGAAAGCCCCCATCTACTCTCAACTTCTATCATGCTGATAGATGAGTAATCGACGACTATATAAAAATATTTTACAAATGTATACAAAAATCACGTTTCAAAAGAATAAAAAAAAATAAAAAAAAGAAAGATTGGGACCGTTTTTTAGTCCTACTTTTTCATTATCTTCATCCAGCCGCCAGATTCATAAACTGCTAGATTTCTCTCGGCGAGCTTGTTCTTGAACTCGCCCCAGTCTATGGTTTCAAGCCTTGGGTTATTACCCTTTGTAAATTGGATTCCATCGGTTCCCTTTACTAATCCGGGTTTCAATCCCTTTTTCGTGGCTATCTCCTGAGCTTTGTCTACACTTATTTTCTTCATACTCATTTTCTTTCCTCCGTTTGAATATTAAGGTCGGTCATTCACCGACCCCAGAGGTATAATCTTTTATTAATATAAAAAACTTTCGCTAAATTCCAGGTAATTTTCAAGAAAAAAGCTCGTTTTCAAGCACTGAATTTGATATGCCTAAATATTATTATATTAAAATTATTAATATAGTCGCACCAAGATACGATAAAACACCTGTGTCGCAGCGGTGTTCTACCATGAGTCTACAAGACTTCGCTGCCGGGACTTACTTCTTTATCAAGATGGATCACACCAGAATCGTCTCTTAGCACCGTTCCCTTACCGTCCTTAACGTAAACTACACTCGTACCACCGAATCCTTCTTGCTCGAGCGCTTCGACTTCTTTACCAACATCTAGGGCTCCGTCGCTCCAACTGCCAACGATAAAATCGTATTCCTTAAAATCGCCGAATGAAATCTGTTCAGCACCCTTTTCGGTGCCTTCGATGGATGACCCGATATCCCCACCAGCCTTTAGAAGAGATACCGTATCTCCTTCCTGGGCGGCCAACATCATCCCTTCTGAAGTCACGCCCCTCAATTTAGCGGGTTCTAGGTTGCAGACGACCACGATCTTTTTACCCTGCATATCTTCCTTATCGTAGTAGGGTTTCAGACCTGCTACTAGTGTTCTTTTTTCACACCCCAAATCGACTCTAGCGATGTACAATTTATCTGCGTTGGGATGTTCTTCGACTTCCGTTATTTTCCCTACTCTAAGGTCCAGCTTCTTTAGATCGTCCATGATATCTTCCTCTTCTTCGAAAATCTCATCTATATTTATATTCTTATACAATGGCTCGGGTTTCTCGAGCTCGAATCCAGTGTTTAATGATTTCAAGGCATATTCCCACCTTCTTTCATCGAAAGACTCGGATTCTCCTAGGTACTCGTTCCATAACTTATCCATGGTGTGCGGGAGATAAGGAGACCCTGCGATCGCTATAGCTTTTATTATCTTCAAAGATATATGTAGTGTCGTTCCACATCTCTCTTTATCCTCTTTGATCTGGTGCCATGGTGCCTTGTCGTTGAAATACCTGTTCCCCTCTCTGGATAGTTTCAGTAAATACTTGAGCCCTTCTTTGAATTTACATTGACTCAGGGCACCGTCTATCTTTTTTACCTTTTCGTCGATGATCTCGATTATCTCCTCGTCCCTCTCATCTAGTTCTCCCATCTCCGGTATGCACCCGAATTTAGAGTGTGTAAAAGAAAGAACACGGTGTATGAAGTTGCCTAGATTGCCCACCAGCTCGGAGTTGTTCTTCTCCTTGAAGTCCTCCCATGAAAAGCTAGTGTCCTTGAGCTCAGGCATGACGGCGGTGATGTAATATCTGATCGCATCGGCATCGAAATCCTTCAGTACGTCGGTGAGTGAAACCACCCTACCCCGGCTCGTTGAGAACTGCTCCCCTTCGAGCAACATATACTGGTTCCCGGGTACGTTGTATGGTAGGTTCAACTCCTCGTCGTAGCCCATTATCATCGAGGGCCAGATTATCGTGTGGAACGGTATATTGTCCTTGGCTAAGAAGTAATAGTGCCTTGTATCTGGGTTCTTCCAGAATACCTCCCAGTCGTTACCGGTATTCTCCGACCACAGTATTGCAGTTGATAGATATCCGATGACGGCTTCGAACCATACGTAGATCTTCTTGTCTTCGTAGCCTTCAACGGGTACGGATATGCCCCATTCCATATCCCTGGAGATCGGTCTGTCCTCCAATCCCTTTTCCAGCCATCCCTTGGTGAAATTCAATACGTGATTTTTCCAATAATCCTTGTCCTCCACATACTCTTCCAGTTTTTCCTGGAAACCAGATAATCTGAGGAAGAAATGTTCGCTCTCCTTGAGGGAGGGCACTTCTCCGCAGAACATACATCTCGGCTCTAGAACATCTTCTGGATCCAAGATGGTCCCGCATTCGTCGCATTGATCGCTCCTGATATCCACCTGGCCACAGACGGGACATTCACCCTGTACGTATCTATCCGGCAGGAATTTATCACAATTTTCGCAGTAGAAGGTATTCATGGAATCCAGAAAGATATGCCCCTTATCGTACAGGGTTTTAAACAAATCCCTAGACACCCTCTTATGCGTTGGATTCATGGTGTATGTAAATAGCGTAAATCGTATACCCAGATCCTCGATCGCCTTGGTGTTTATATCGTGGTACTTCTCCGCTACTTCTTTCGGAGTGATGCCTTCTTTATCGGCTTCTATGGTCACTGGGGTTCCGTGCTGGTCGGAACCCGAGACCATGAGGACTTCGTTCCCTTTCAACTCGTGATATCTTTTGAATATATCCGGTGGAAGGTAGCATCCACCTACCTGGCCTATGTGTATCGGCCCGTTGGCATAGGGCCATGCGACTCCGATGAATATCCTCTGCATGATTAACCGATATAAGAAGTCAAATATAAAACCAATGATTGATAAAAGGAATCATATTTTATCGATAAACTTCCACATCCTACCTATAACAAAAAAGTAAAAAAAAGCAAAGGCTAAACCATACAGCACGTTCCAAAGCATCAATGAAACGGCAACAGAACCACAGATACCTAAGATAAATATCAGAACCTTGAAATTCCACCAACATCTTTTATCCGCGGAGATAGATATGCACCTTCTCCGTAAGTATAGGTAACGACGTTTTAATAATTTCTGAGGATATAGACCAAAAAGGATATAATAGTAATATGAATTAACACTCTCACACATAGCAGGCGTGATCTAGTCTGGTTAGGATCTTAGCCTTCCAAGCTAATTGCACGGGTTCGAATCCCGTCGCCTGCACTTTACGACCAACGGGAGGAAAGTGGAGGTAGAGGGTTGAGAACCTTGGTTCGCGAATCTATTTTAATAGATGAGCGTTTAGAATATGAGCGCAGCGAATATTCTGAACAGAATCCCGTCGTCTACATCCTTTATGAACATCGTGAATAAATGATGTAGAAGTAGAACCTTTTATTCTGTGGCCATCATTTTACGACCGAAGGGAAGAAAGTGAAGGCAGAGGGATCTTTGGAGAATCGCAAGATTTTCTCCGATAGACTTCGAAAGCTTTGCTTGAGAAGTGTTTGGAAAATCGCAAGATTTTCCGATACATTTTTATGCCCTTGTAAACATACACCCGTGAAGTGAAGCGTATGATCGGAGATTTCTTTAAGAAGAAGACCCATAAAAAAGCGAAGAAGGGAGAAAAACTCGGCTCGGAAGAGTACATCGACCTCGGAGAGCTCATGGAAGAAGGTGGTATAGAGGTTGAAGCGGATGTGATGATCAAAGTTGCTGAGATCCACAGGTACGAAGATGTAAGGAATATCACGGATATCGTTTACGACGGCAATATCTTACTGATCGATATAGATGCAATTGCTGGGAATCAAGAAGCCATGAACAGAGTACAGAGCGAACTGAAAGCTGTGGCGAATGATGTAACTGGTGACGTAGCAGCTCTGAGCAATAATTTCCTAGCAGTAACACCAAGCGGTATCGCAGTAGACCGTAAGAAGATAAGACCCTACTGAACACAACTCCTTTCTATCTTTCAGTTATAACTCTAGCTATCTAGAAGTTTCCCTTCGCGTGTAACAGAGTGAAGCAATTTTGGTTGTGTTTTACCCTGACTCATTTTAACTCATCTTATCCAAAGCTGTATCTCCGTCTCACTGGCACGATGACATTTTAGATAGATTATACCGTCAGACAGAACCCCTCTAGTATTCAGATCCGCGAATGATGTAAAGGAGTTATAGAATCTATAGCTAGCTGAATCCCTCATCGATCTATTATCAAATGTAGTCTATTAAAAAATATCAGTAATCAACTCAATTATTCTTCTAAACGTAGACCGTACTTTGAAGGTTTGAACGTATATGGTTCCCCTCCTCGTTTCTCGATTATCTCAGCTACCTTTTCCGGTTCATCTGTCAAAGATATCATTGCGCCACCTCCACCGGCTCCTGTTAATTTTGATCCATATGAATGTTTTCTAGTCGATCTCACCAACGATTCCAATCTCGGATGGCTAACTCCTAAGATCCTCAGCAGTTTGTGATTCTTGTTCATCAAACTTCCAATCTTTTCAAGGTTACCATCGTTAAGCGCTTTTTTCCCTTGTCGGACGACGCGGCCTATCTCATCGACGACCTCTTTGGCAAAATTATTGGTATTGTAAAATTCACCGACCATCTCTACGAGGGGGCCTGTGGGAGCGTGGACCCCAGTATGCCCGATGACCAAATTCATCTTCGGGATGTCCAAGTGGTGTATATTCCATAATTTATCTCCTTTAGAGATGGACCAAAGTAGGTTCTTTTCCTTTCTATCCGATATGAAGATCGCCTTACCGTGCACGGATGTAGAAGTGTCAATGGGGCTGGCACTACCCTGGACTTCGTACTCCACATCGAAAGCTTCCTTCGCTATTGTTTCATCCGTTTCCTCATCTTCTTTCAAAGCATGTAGTGAGCCCAAGAGAGAAACAGCGAGCGCAGCGGATGATCCCATCCCGGCTCCGCTTGGCAGATCACTTTTAGTGGTGATAGAAAGCGGTTCTTCGATATTTGTTTTCTCCATGGCTTTGACCAAAAACGGCTGTTTTTCTTCGTCCAACTCCATCCGATTTATGGTCGTTTTTTTATCTCCCCATGAGATAGTTGAAGATATTCTTTTATTCACTGACAGCGCTATGGCTGGTTTGCCGTAAACAACTGCGTGCTCTCCGAAAAGTATGACCTTGCCTGGGGCTGAACAGCATACCATCTCTAACAGCATAAATACTTAGGTACTTAAAAATTCTCACGATTAAAGATAGCTGAACTCGACTGCCATCTTTCTCAGACGCTCTACCCTTTTTTCCATAGGTGGATGAGTGGAAAAAAGGTTGACGAAAGCGCTCTTCTTGAAAGGATTGACGATGAATAGAGATGCGGATGCTGGACTTCCTTTTTTGATCGGACTTCTTTTGTTCTGGTAGTGCAGTTTCTCCAAAGCATCAGCCAATGCGTTCGGGTTCTTGCAGATCTTAGCACCCTCCTCATCTGCGAGATACTCCCTCTTCCTCGATATCGCCATCTTTATCATTATCGCACCGATGGGGGCCAGGATCATGACAACCAAAAATATTGGATTTATCCTTCTTCGGCTGAAGAACATGTTCCACCAGACCATCCTTGCTGCGAAGGTGATCGCACCCGCAAGTGTGGCTGCGACACTCATTATGAGCATGTCTTTGTCCTTGATGTGGGCCACTTCGTGGGAGAGCACCCCCTTCAACTCGTCGTCATCGAGCAGCTGTAGAAGCGGCGGGCTGGTTGCTACAACAGCGTTCTTTTCGTTCCTTCCCGTTGCGAAGGCATTGGGAACTCCCATGGGCACTATAGCCACCTTTGGCATCGGGATATCTGCTTCGTAGGCGACCTCTTTGACGATATTGAACAGACGCGGGTTCTCCCCTTCTTCGATGATCTGTGCGCCATACCTTTTCAATATTATCTTGTCGCTGTAGAAATATGCTACAAAGTTCATCACGCCCGCTATTACAAGGAAGATGATTATACCCATCATCCAGTTTCCAAAGAAGAATTCACCGACTAGGAACCCTATAGCTGCGAAAAGCAGTATCATGAAAGTGAACATCCCCGATATCTTAGCGATGTGACCCATGGAATATGATGCATCTAAGGGTGTTAATAAAGATTTTGTTTATTGGTAATCGAGGCCCCACTCAAAAATCTTATAATACTTTTATGTATCTACCATAGTCCGTGGACAGAGAGGCAAAGACACGACACTTCCTATCGAGGGTATTGAGAGAGCATTACAACAGCATAGAACCCATACTCCCTCCCCGATTCACTATGAGAGAGTACGCATTCATCTACATGGGAGGGAGCGGTATGCATCGACCGGTAGCCTTCGATACGAAAAAGGAAGTGGTCTCGTTCCTACGTAAGAAGATCCCGATCCATTCATACTATTCAACAGCTTACTATTCAAACCCCTATGCCCCCATGAAGGACAAAGATTGGCTGGGAGCCGATCTCGTCTTCGATCTGGACGCGGATCACCTACCCGGTGGAGAAGAGTTGTGTTACGTAGAACAGTTGAAACTGGTCAGGAAGAAAACGAAACTGCTCATAGACGATTTCTTACTCGATGATTTTGGCTTCGATGAAGAGGATATCACCGTCAATTTCTCAGGCCATAGGGGTTATCACATCCACGTTAGGAGAAAGGACGTCCACCCAATGTCCAGGCAGGCTAGAAGGGAGATAGTGGATTACATCACTGGAAAGGGTTTAGACCCCGATGTGATCCTCCCTAAAAAAGTGTTCGAAGTCGACCGTTTCCAGGAATTCGCTACACATGCGGAGAGCCCCGAACTACCACCTGAGGAAGAAGGCGGATGGAGGAAGAGAACTAGAAAGTTGACCATACAGTTACTGAAGAGATGGTCATCTCTCCCCGAAGACCAGGTACTGGAAGAGATGATGCAGAAGCACGGCATCGGCAAAAAAACCGCACAGGGGCTTTACAAACACCTTTATACAGAAGGCAAATGGAAATTGGTCGTCGATGAAGGCGTCCTTGACATCTTTCCAGAGAAATCAAAGGTCAAAGTGGATACATTCCAGAAGATCATAGAGGGTATAATCGATGAACACAATATCCAGGAGATCGGTGAAGATATCGTGGGCACCACTGACGAACCCGTCACCGGTGATACAAAGAGATTGATCAGACTGCAGAATTCGATCCACGCGGGTTCATTCTTGACAGTAGTTACCATACCGCTAGACGAGTTGGACGGATTTAATCCTCTGGTGAGTGCGGTTCCGACTTACCTGTCAGATAAACAATACAAGGTATCTCTCGACATCGTGCCAAAAATCGATTCTATACAGATCGGGGAAAAGGAATTCGAGCTGGGAGATGAGATGGAAGTACCCGAGTACGCCGCACCCTTCTTGATATCTAAATTCAAAGCGAAACTTCTATAAATGAACAAATATATAGATATGCTGAAAGTAAATATATCGTAGGGAATTCAATGGATGATGAATACAGCAAATTGGAAGGAGCATACCAAATCGAAAGGGTAAAGAGATTGGCTAAACTTGCTTACATCCCACAAACTATAGCCATTGTAGTGATATTTTCACTTTTCGTTTATCTGACCGGCGCCAAGTTTAAACCCTTTTATCTACCTATATTTTTCCCCCTAGTGATTGTTTATCTATGGCTGCTGGTCCTTGCCATAGAGTCATTCGCTTTCAGAATCCTGGAGATAAGGTACCGTAAGAGCGAAAGTGCAAAATTTATCATGGCCCAGCACTCCATGAAGAAGGCGTACACGATAATAATTATATCCATAATCATACTCGGTATCACGGCGACCCCATTCATACCCGCTCAGATAGAAAAACATACCACATCAAGTCATAAAGTTGACATTTATACCTCCGAAGACGAGACGATATATTTCGTTCCTCGCGGTAGGTTCAACTACATCTTCACCGACCAGATCAATGTTAGAGTGCTGGATACGCATAACTTGAGTCACCTAGAATTAGTTGAAGTCAGCGTCAAGGTCCTATCCATAGAAGATTACGAGGCCAACAGGACAGATCTGTATCTCAACCGGGGTGTCAATAAGCCCAAGAAGGCTGAATATCAAGAACCCTTCGAATATAACATGCCCGACCCTCGTGTAAAATTCGAGGAATACTACGTGGTCATGAATACTACTCACAACGCCACCGTCGAGTACGATATCATCACAGATCTACCTTTGAACAGGACTTATCCGTATTCTCTATTATCATTGGGGTTCATCGTCGCTTATTCTGTATGGGTTTACATAATGTATCCTATAAAGAAAAGATACTCTGGTGAAGGCAGTATATACGAGTGAGCTATTCTAGGGCACAGCAGACTTCTTTTCTCACTATATCGTATCTAGATCCAGCCCATCTTCTCGCTTTCAAAGACGGATTGACTATACCTGAAACTCCCCTTTTTATGGACTCGATCTCCAAATCAGCTCTCCCCTTCTCCCGCATGCAGCCAAGGACTATCTCAGCATCACTCACGTCTAGAGCATGGTCTAAAACGAGTAAGAAATCGTCCGTTTTCACACGGCGTCCGTAATCCGAAGGTATTAGAGAGTTCAGGATTATCTTTTCAGCGTCTCGGATTTGATACAAGGCCTTCAGTTCCCCATTGAGTTTATCCTCGTCTAGACCTACGGTTATGTGTGGAACGGTGTCAACTCCGTGCTCGATTAGCCTTTTGTAACCTTGATAGTAATCTTCCGGTGTCCTGTGGAGTCCATACACATTCTTGATAACCTCTCGGGAGCCGATGACGTCGTATGAAATAACATCTATATCCGTTCTAGTCAGTTCCCTAACCATCTTATCGTCGGGTAGTCCAGTGTGGACATTTATCTTTAGAGATGTTTCTTTCTTGATTCTTTTTATAGTATCGTAATAACCTTCCAAAGGCACCCTTCCATGTTCGTCACATCCACCACTTAGGAGAAATCCCAGGTATTTTTTTTCTTCCATATTTACAGCTAGCTCATACAGCTTATCAGGTGTATCCACGTTTTCCATCCCCTTGAGATATTCACCTTTACAGTGAGGGCAGAAAAGTGAGCACCTTTCACCGGTCACAGATAGACTTGGGAATTTTCTTCCAGGGAAATAGAATATCATTGGATCATTTCTCTCTTAATTTGATCAGTATAACGAATAAAAAGACGACTACGATGATGACTATTATCGGGACAATCGTCCAGAAAATGGATTCTATCTTGTCCTTATGGCTTTTTTCGTTGATGGCATATAATCTTCCGTCCCCTGAACCCACATATATGGTCCCGTCTTCGCCTAGAGCGGGTGAAGATAGGACTTTATCTTGTATGCTTATCTTCCAGTCTAATCTTCCATCCGGTGTAAGCACGTATATATTCGAATCGTCAGAGCCGAAGATTATCATGCCGTTCTTATCAATTATCGGAGTAGACCGTACCATGCTGGCAGTCTCGTACTTCAACTTCAAAGAACCATCGGGGTTCAATGCATACAAGTTACGATCCCAGGAGCCCATGTATATCACACCGTTTCTATCGACGGAAGGGGATGATTCAATGTAGCTTTCGGTTTCGTACGTCCAGAGTTCGTTTCCCTCTCCGTCCAGTGCGTATACAACACCTTCCCACGTCCCGAAATAGATATCGCCTTCATCGGAGACCGCAGGAGTAGACTGGATCTCACTTTCACAGGAATAATTCCACTCGATATCTCCATCGGGATTGAATGCTAATAACTCCCCCTCCTTATTACCTATGTAGACAGTACCGTCTTCATCGATAGCTGGTGAGGATACTATACTGCTCCCCGTATCGTACTTCCATTCCAACCCGAAGGAATCATTTAATTTGTAGATATATCCGTCCGTGCTTCCAAAATAAAGGTTCCCTTTGGGGTCCAGGATGGGTGAAGAATCGATCTTCTCGTTTGTAGAATAGTTGTATATCATATCTCCATCTTCGTTGATAGCGAACATCTTTTTACTGGAAGAGCCGATGTAGATGGTGCCGTCTGGACCTATGCAAGCAGAGCTTCTCGAAGTGGCATCGTCTCCGAAGAAATCACTAGGCGTCTCACCGATCTTTTGTGTCCATTTGATCTCTCCATCCGGTGTGACCGCATACAGCTTGTTTGTGTCCGAGCCCAGGTAGATCGTACCGTCGGCCCCTATCGATGGAGACGAAGTAACCTTGTATCGGTTGATGTAAAGATTCCATCTGATCTCACGGCCGTTTTTAGACACGTCCTGTTCGCTCCTTCCAACTCGTCTCATGTCACCTTTGTAGCAGGGCCAGGCTGAATCAGCCAGATCGCCGTCATCGGATCTTACAATTCCTAAAAAGCTGAAATTAAAAAAGAGCATTACAACGATAAGGATGGTCAATATGTGCATCGAAGGCCTATTAATATCCATCAAGTTAAAAACAACAAAGTGGCATATTTACTTTTTATCCTTTTTTTGCAAAACTTTATTATAACAATTGGACCTAATTATTCAACTAGGTGGAAACCTGGATAAGAAAACAGTCCTCGGCATAGCGGTAATTCTTTTGATATTGGCCTCCTGGGCGGTGGGCAACCTTTTGTATACGCTGCCGCATATATACGGCGGAGGGGAGGACGAGTATCCGGAGTTCAACCAGGGGAGTGCTGGAACGGGTGAGGTAGAGGGGGCGGATGCAAAACTCATCAAGTACATATATTACTTCTTTATCGGAGCTCTGATCGTACTTTCTATACTGGCAGTAGCTGTAGCCGTGATAGAAAAGGACAAGACCATGGTGGTTAAACTTATAGCAACTGCGATAGGCACCGGGTTGGCCATGTTGATATTCGTTCTTATATTTTCTCCTGGCCAGATGAAAATCGGGGACGCCATAGAGCCGCCATCTGGCGATGGTGGAACCGGTGGAAGTCCAATACCGCTGATAGGTGGGTCCATCGGTGGAGTTATACTGCTGCTGGTCGGGGTGGGCTTATTGGGTGTGATCGTTTACTACAGAGTGAACAGTTACCTGTACGATAAGATGGAGCTCGGCGAGGAAGAGGATATCAGGGATGAGATATCATCGACCGTGGAGAAAACAGTGGACGAGTTGTACAAGGGTAAGGACGTTAGATCGACCGTGATACGCTGTTACCAATCCATGTGCCGTGTGCTTGAAGACACCGGCGTAGAGCAGGATGACTTCATGACTCCCAGGGAGTTCGAAGTAACTGCTGTGAGAAGGCTGGATGTCAGTAAAGGGACTCTCGAGACTCTCACATCCATGTTCGAAGAGGCCAGGTACAGCAGACATGAACTCGGTGATACGCACAGGAAGAAAGCGATGACAAGCTTGAACGCTCTGAGAGACGAGCTGGGAGGTGGTGCCCATGGAACGGATTGAAAAGGAATACAAGAAAGAGAGAGAAGGCTTCGAGAATGTGTTCAAGTTCGTGACCATTCTGATGATATTCATGCTCATAGTGTTCATACCGTGGTCACCCTATTCCGGCATGCTCCGGTGGACAATCAGCATATTTTCTCTCGGGATCATCGCCAGCATCGTAGCTCTTCTGATGTACCGCCGATCACAGCCCCTGGAGAGCTGGAAGCGCAAGAACGAGCTGAACATGCGGGTCGGCTCCAAGCTGGGTGAGACCTCGGAGCTGGTACAGAGGGCTTTCAAGGGATACGATGCCAGCCAGGCACTGCTAGAGGAGAGGTTGAAAGACCACATCATCGAGAGCTTGAAGCAGGACAGAGGTCTCTCTCCAGATGAGATAGATGAGCTCATGGATGACATGGAAAAATTGAAGAAAGAGATAGGGGACGAAGACATCTACGAGTTCCTGAAGACCAGTAAGGACTTCAGGGACGCAGGCGGCGCGGCGAGATTGTTCTCGGACAGGTCGAGGGAGACTCCCCAGGATTACAAGAAAAGGATCGAGAGGGTGATGGACAAGATGGAGGGATTGGGGTGAAAACACTCTTATATAACAAATAACCTTATTTTATTAGGTGAATAGTACGGGTAGAAAGACCATAGTCTTGATTGGTATACTTCTTCTGCTCCTAACTTGTTGGGCTATAGGGAACCTGCTCAATGCCTATCCGTATGTTTTTACTGGAGGGGAGAAAACACCGGATCTGATCGCACCCGCCTCCGAATCGGGGGGTTCCGATGGATCTACTGTTGTGCAGTTTCCTTTCAAGATAGCTTTTTATATCTTTATATCCAGTTTGGTAGTTGCTTCGGCAGCTGCGGTTTATGAATTTACGAAGGATAAGGAAGAAGCTTTTGAGATGGGAGTAAAACTACTGGGTTATGTGTTTGGCGGTATAGTTTTCATTATAATGTTGAAATTACTCCCCTTTATCAAATCATTCACATCAATCTTCCCCGGAGGCACCTTTTACTACGCAAACTATTCTAATACATTAGCTCTATTGATACCAATAGTTATCTTGATGTTGATCGTGTATATCTACATATTTAAGAAAGCAAATACATACGTTGTTAATAAACTGAAAACCGAGAAAGAAAAATTGGAAGGGGGTATGAGGGAAAAGATCACTTCTGATGTAGAAGAGACGATCGATGAGCTACACCAAGGTAAGGATGTACGCTCAACCATAATACGGAGTTATCAAAGGATGTGTAACACACTGGAGGAAAGAGGTCTGAAGGATAACGATTCCATGACACCACGCGAGTTCAGGAGATTGGCAGTGAAGAAACTGAGAATAGATTCATCGATCATATCAGATATGACGAAAACGTTCGAGGAGGCAAGGTACAGCGTTCATGAGTTAGGTGATGAGGACAGGAGAAGGGCTTTGAGTGGTCTCAATAAACTAAAGAAAGAGATAGGAGGGGGTATATGATGAAATTGCATGAAGAATGGGAAGAAAAGGTTGAAAACGATTTTTTGGCCCCAGGTATTTGCGATTATAGGGAAAAAGGGGCATTAGGGATGCGCGAAACTGGTAAAGACTATCTAGACAGCATATTTACTTTTATAGCGTTTATCCTCGCCTTTTTCCTTCTCATATTAATTCCCTGGATAAAAAATAGCGGTGCATTGAGATGGATGTGTATATTGTTAGCATTGGGAATCGTAGTTTCTCTACTGTTGAGGATATTCCATAAAAGGAGCATACCACTCATAAACTGGAGGAATAGAAACGAATTGGATGTCGTTGTTGGCTCCAAGTTGAAAGAAACCTCCGACCTGGTTAGGAGGTCTTCCGAGGGATTGGAGATGAGTCAAGCACTGCTGGAAGAGAGGATCAGGGACGACTTCGTCGAGGAGATGAAGTATGGGAGAGGATTATCTGATAGTGAAGTAAAAGAATTGTTGGAGGATCCTAACAGATTACGGAACTTCGTTGGAGATGATATTATCTTGGATTTCCTTATACACTGTAAAGATTATCGGGAAACGGGAGGAGATAAAAAGTTGTTTTCGAATGTAGAAGTAGACATAAAATCAAATGAAGATTATAGGAAACGGATCGAAAAAGTGATCGATAGGATGGAAAACTGGAGTTGAAGATAATAGAGGTCGGTTCACAATGAAATTTGAAGAAGAATATCTAGACGAATTCGAAGACGATAATCTCGTACGCATGCCTCAGAGATTCAAACACAGCGCTGCACTAGGTAATCGTGAATCCGGGGTGGATCGCTTCAAAAATATTTTTTCATTTGTAATTGTTTTCCTTTCAGCTATTATATTATTGACGATTTGGTGGGTACCTTATAGTGGGATGATACGCTGGTTTATAATTATTTTGAGCCTGTCTATAGTTGCATCATTTATAGCTAAGACAATTTATGATAAAAGTTGTCCGTTGATGGGCTGGAGAAATACAAACGAGTTGGATCTGTTAGTCGGCTCCAAGTTGAAAGAAACCTCCGACCTGGTTAGAAGGTCTTCCGAGGGATTGGAGATGAGTCAAGCACTGCTGGAAGAGAGGATAAGGGACGACTTCGTCGAGGAGATGAAGTATGAGAGAGGATTATCTGATAGTGAAGTAAAAGAATTGTTAGAGGATCCTAACAGATTACGGAACTTCGTTGGAGATGATGTTATCTCGGATTTCCTTATACACTGTAAAGATTATCGTGAAACGGGAGGAGATAAAAAGTTGTTTTCGAATATGAAAATTAATAAAAAATCTGATGATGATTATAGGGAATGGATCGAAATTGTGATCGGTAGGATGGAAAACTGGAGTTAAAAGAAATACATAAGGAAACTGAAAATTAGATACACAAACCTCTCTTATATATGTAGACAAGTTAGAAAGGTATTCAGCCAGGTAATGTGTTCCAGTGAAGTTGTGATCATAACTGCAGGGTTGTAATACATTGTCAACCGGGTGGTTGATGATGAGAGGAGAAGAAGTATCGAAACTATATTATATATATATATATCTAATATGCGATAAATATAAATAATAACAATACATTACTTCTGATAGGTGAGATATACATGAATATAAGTAAAATAGGACCGTCACTGTTAGTGATTGGTTTATTGGTTTTTAGTGGGTTGGCTATAATGCCAGCTACAGCGGTACAAGCGGAACAAAGACAACCGGATTTAGTAGGTAAGGGCATAGGCGCTGTTTATCCTGTAATAGAAGGAGAAGAATTACCAATGACTATATACATAGAAAATATAGGGGATGCAGATGTTGAAGATGGCTTTTGGATGGAATTAAAATATGCGGAAACAGCTGGTTTCTGGCAGGAACCAACAGAAACATTTGATATATGGGTTGAACCGCCAATCAGAGCTGGTGGGATTAAAGGAGTTAAATACGTAGTGGAGGCACTTGCATCTTATCAAGTGAACTTCGAACTGGTCCTAGACACAACAGATACAATCGCTGAATCGAATGAAGGTAACAATGTTGGACATGAATGTGTTATTCCCCTGGACATAGCACCGGGAACATCAGCAACAGATACAATCCATGTCAGGAATGAAAATATTATGGCACAAGAAACATTTACATTAGAAGCGGATGAATCAACAATACCTGAAGGATGGGTTTTACAAGGTGCAATACCACCAACAGAAATTACTGCACAACCAGGAGAAAATGTAGCGGTATCTGAAACACTTTACGTACCTGAGAACACAATTTTGAATCAGGCAATCAAACTAAACGTCACAAGGCAAAGCGATGGGGCATCTCAGTCTATATATATATTGGTTCAAACAACTCCTGAAATGGCCTTTTCATTTAACCCATACACAGAAGTGTTTACTGTCTGGGGTGTAGATACGGTTAATTCGGAGGTAAATATAACTTCGGAGGTAATATCTCAGATTGGACTAATAACTACAACTAAATATACGGTAACCAATACTAGAGGGCAATATATTAGTTCTATAGTGAAGATGGTAAGTACAAAGCATCTAAACTTTTATGAAATCACAGAACTTGACTATAATGGTGTAATAACAATAATACCTGAGGACAACTTTTTCCTTACTACTTTTAAAACTGATAAAAACAATGGTTTGGTACATTTCCATCAGGTGATGAGATACGATGATAATATGAACATGCTTGTCCGTTATAAGCGGAAGAGCGACGAAACTATTTTGTTCGGTAAAACCCTTGAAGAAAAAATAACGGCGACTTTTTCGGGTTTTGATGCTCTTGGTGTTAAGATATTGAACGGTGGAATACATCCAACTAGATTGTATGTCAGCGATAAAAACGAACCAATGTGTCCTAACCCCTGCCTTACTAGTTGGGCTTGTCGTCTCGTATATACATAGCTTTGATAAATAAGCAAACCCCTTTCTTTTAATTTATCGTTAACGAGTGTAAAAATCTATACAAACAAAACTACAGGAGTATAAATAGCATTATAGAGCACAAATGTCTTATAGAAAGTTATGTAATTTATTATTACTCCTCCAACTTAAAACAGCGAGGTAGGAGGTCCTAGATGACCAAATGGGAAGAAGAAATGGAAGATGAGCATGAGGATGATTTCCTCATCCGCGCGGTCCCTCGATTCAAATACAGTTCATTTTTAGGTAACCGTGAATCAGGTCTAGATCATCTCGACAGCATATTCACCTTTATAGCCCTCATCCTCGCTTTTTTTCTTTTGGTGTCCCTTCCCTGGGTGGGAAACAGTGGAGGTGTAAGATGGCTGGTGATCATACTGGCTTTGGGGATTGTCGCTACCCTCTTGATGAAGATATTCCACAATAAAACCTCTCCCTTGGTCACCTGGAGAAATCAAAACGAGCTGGATATAATAGTCGGTTCTAGATTGAACAGAACATCCAATCTGGTTAATCGGTCCTCAAAGGGATTGGAAACCAGCAGAGCCATGCTGGAGGGGAGACTCATGGACGACTTCGTCGAGAAGATGAAACAGGAAAGGGGATATTCACCAGATCACATAGACGAGCTCCTTGAGGATAATGATAGGCTCATAGAAGAGGTCGATGACGACGTTATCACCGAATTCCTTATAAATTGTAATCACTATAGGGAGTTGTGCAGGGAAAATAAATCCCTATCTTCAAGAAGATCGTTCAAGAAAGATGAAGATTACAGAAGAAAAATAATAGATTTGATCAATAGAATGGAGGACTGGAGTTGAAGATAGAAAAAGTATCTAAGATAGGAAAAGGATTGATCAACGAAGTGAGCAAGACCATAGTGGGAAAGAAAAGAGTGCTGAGAAAAACACTCGTCGGTTTCTTGGCCAACGGACACATCCTCTTCGAGGACTTCCCAGGTTTAGCGAAGACCATGATGTCGAACTGTTTTGCCGATGCTCTAGGGTGTGATTTCAAGAGGATCCAATTCACCCCGGATCTGCTGCCCGCTGACATAACCGGGTCGTTCATCTACGACCGGAACACCGGAGAGTTCAAGATGCGGAAGGGGCCCATATTCACGAACATATTACTTGCGGACGAGATCAACAGGGCTCCACCGAAGACCCAGGCCGCCCTTTTAGAAGCTATGCAGGAGAAACAGACGACCATCGAGGGTGAAACGCACAAGATGTCACCGCCTTTCATCGTCATAGCCACGCAGAACCCCATCGAGTACGAGGGAACGTACCCGCTCCCGGAAGCACAAGTGGACAGGTTCATGCTGCGCTTGGATGTCGGTTATCCGAGCCAGAAAGACGAAGTAGAGATCCTTCGTAGGAGAAAAGATAGGAAGACCGATGAAGTGGAAACCAAGAAGCTGACCAATCCGAAGACGGTACTGGAGATGCAGGAATCGGTAGAAGAAGTGCATCTGGACGACGACATAAAGAACTACATCGTCAACATCGTGCAGATGACCAGGAAGCACAGCCAGGTGGAAGTCGGCTCCAGTCCCAGAGGCAGTCTTGCTCTCATGAAGGTCTCCATGGCCAACGCGGCGGTGATGGGCAGAGACTACGTTCTACCGGATGATGTTAAATTCCTAGCCAAGGAAGCACTCTCACATAGATTGGTCCTTAAACCCAGTCCCGCGATAATGGGTGTCGACCCGGCAGATATAATCGACCAGATACTCAAAAAGGTGCCCGTCCCCAAAGTGAAGTAGATGAGAACCCTCTCTTCCTTTTACATAGCTGGATTCGCCCTTTTGGCCGTGATCTTCGGCCTCTTGCTCAGAAGCTGGGTTCTGCTCGTTCTATCGATACCGTCCATATCGATACTCGTCTTCGGGCTGCTCTACGCACCGCCAGATGAACTCCAAATCGATATCAACAGGGAGGTAGAGGTTACACAGGTCTACGAGGACGACGAGGTGGATATCATCACTTCCTTCACGAACGATGGAGATGCGATAAAATATCTAGAAGTCCTGGACGAGATATCACCCAGACTTGATGTGAGCCAGGGGACGAACCACAACATATTCGAGATCGGCCCTGGCGAGACCAGATCTATACACTACAAGATTTGTTGTCCCGTAAGGGGCGAGGGTAAGGTCGGTCCCATCCGATTGAGGTACCGTGACCCATTCGAGCTCTACACACGCGAGTGGAAATCCGAAGAGATGATCAAGTTGTCCATACTTCCCAAGATCGAAGACATCAAGCGTGTCTATATCAGACCCAAGTACACGAAGAACTGGCTGGGCAATATTAGATCCGGTGCCATCGGAGTGGGTTCCGAGTTCTTCGCACTCAGGGAGTATCAGATGGGCGATGAGATGAAGAGGATAAACTGGAGGGCGACCGCTCGGTACATGCACCCGATAACCAACGAGTACGAGGGAGAGCAGAGCGCCGACGTGATCATCTTGATAGATGCCGGTATGGATTCGAACGTGGGTACCGTGGAGAGGAACACGAACAACGCATCGATCAGAGCGGCGGCGAGTATGGCAGCTTCGATCTTAGAGGACAGGAACAGGGTGGGGATGGTCATACTGGGAGATTTCCTCAACTGGGTATATCCCGGCTTCGGAAGGGATCAATTCTACGAGATAATGGACAGCCTATGCAACCCGAGCCAGGGCGGTCTGTGGGATCTTGAGGACGCAAAATGGGTGATAAACAGGTTCTTCCCGAGCAAGAGCATGGTGATAATAGTGTCTCCTCTGGTGGACCCGAAGATTATGAAGACCGTGGTGGACCTCTGGAGGAACGAGTACGACCTATTGATAGTATCCCCGTCTCCCTTGGCGATAGAACTTTCAGAGCAGGACATCGAAGACCCCGTAGCCGAGAAGATATTGATGATGGAGCGCAGGAACCTGATCAACAAGCTGTGGAAGTACGCCATCGTAGTGGATTGGGATCCCAACGAACCCTTGGAAGCGGCTTTAGAGGTGGTGAGACGATACGAGATGAGAAAATAGATCTGAAGGACCAGGAGATAACCGCACCTATAATCGTGATGTCAACAGCTGTAGTTACAGCCCTGTTCACCTATCCGACATCGTACTGGTTTCTCCCCGTCGTCGGAGGACTCATCTCTATCACCGGCGTGTTTCTGAAGAAAAGGGCACTGAACAGCTTGGGTATAATGGTGACCGGCGTATCATTCTACGTTCTGAACAGATACCTGGATTTCACCAACCTTAACCTTGTGGTCATACTCGGTGTGTTCTTCGCACTCTACGCCAGTTGGAACCTGGCTAACAGAGAAGTGCTAGTCAGGAGCATCAAAAAAGATACCCGCGGTGAGAGAAGAAACAAGATGCTCAACGATTTCAAAAATTCTTGGAACAAAAATCTGATTTTAAATCTTCTCCTCGCTTTTGCCATCTCCTGGGGAGGTATCTACACGGCCAGGTACAGCGCGTTGAATATAGAGATGAACTCCATGACCGCCATACCGCTTTCGATATTTTTCGGTGTCCTCATATTCGTAATCATCTATGTCTTGATCGAGAAGATGCCCGAGTACACCGACTAGCGATGTGAACTCTTTTTATATAGTGAATAGATTGACCACCATGGCAGTCGAAGGTAAAAGGAAGCGGTACATCTCTTTCTTCATCGAAGGAGGAAGCACTGACCGTCGGGGCATGATCTCGGCAATAAGGAGAAATTTTTCACGTGAAGAATACGAGGAGATCCAACCGTGGCTGACCGTTTTCACCGGTGAGGAGGGTATTATCAGATGTGATCACAGGTACAAGGAGAGGACTGTCGATGTACTGAACGGTATGAAAGTAGGCGGTGGAAAAGTGAGGACACTTATCACGAGCGGGACGATAAAAAAGGCGAAGAAGAGGTTAGAGAAAGGGTGATAAAGCAGATGAAAAAGCCCTATGTGACCATATTAGATGGATACGTGGACGAGCCCGCACAGCTCGGTGTACCCCCCTTCATTTCCACTGAACCCAGGATGCTAGCCGGCGTGTGTGAAGAACTCGGTATGGATTGGGATTATATCACCATCGATACCTACCGTGAAACGGGTCTGCCGCCATCGGAGATCTTGCTTGTACACGGCGGGGTCACCGTACCCGGCACGTACCTCAGCGGGACCCCTATGAGTCAAAGAGAGGCAGAAGAGATCGCAAGAACCGAGCCTCAAACATTTTTGGGAGGTCCACTCGCCAGATACTCGGATATAGATGGATACGACCACCGATCGGTAAAGGACCTTGGAGCTTACTTTTACGGTTATTTGAAGGGAAAGCCGGTGGATAGATGGGCGACCCTGGAAGAGAGAAATCGCTGGCTGGAACTCGGGGCCGGGGTCGTAGAAAAACATCCCATGTTCCCGGATCCGCTGATACCGGAGATAAGCACCTACCGGGGGTGTGTAAGGTACTTCACCGGAGGCTGTGCCTTCTGTTCCGAACCCCACTACGGGAAGCCAGAATTCCGCGATCAGGAGGATATCATAGAAGAGATCCAGAAGATGTATGATCTGGGACTCCGACACTTCAGACTCGGTGGGCAGTCGTGTATAATGAGTTATAAGGCCGAAGGGATAGGGAGGACCGAGACACCAACGCCCAGACCACGTGAGATCGAAAAACTGCTCCGAGGCATAAGAGAAGCCTGTCCAGATATCAAAGTTCTACACGTAGACAACGCCAATCCCGCTGTTATAGCCAACAGCCAAGAACAGTCCAGGGAGATAATGGAGCTCCTGGTGAAATACACTACTTCTGGGAACGTTCTAGCCTTCGGCATGGAATCTGCGGATCCCGATGTAATCGAGGCTAACGACCTGAACACCTGTCCAGAAGAGGTAGAAAAGGCAATAGAGATAGTAAATCAGGTTGGCCGAAAGAGGGGCGAGACCGGTATGCCCGAGGTCCTGCCGGGGCTGAACTTCCTCGGAGGACTAAAAGGAGAGAGTTCTGAGAGCTATGAATTGAACTACGGATTTCTCGAAAGCGTTCTTAAACAGGGACTTTTACTGAGACGGATCAACATCCGCCAGGTTCTGTCAGAAGGAGATAAATTCGAGCTGAAGTACAAAAAAGAATTCAAGCAGTTCAAGAAGAAGGTGAGGGAAGATATAGATAAGGAAATGTTGAAGCTGGTAGTTCCAGAAGGGATAGTACTCAAGGATGTTTACATGGAGAAAAAAGAGGGCAGCATCACCTTCGGAAGACAGGTGGGCACTTATCCCCTCTTGGTCGGTGTTGAATACCCCCTGGAATTGAGTAGATACTACGATGTGATGATCACTGACCACGGCTACAGGAGCGTTACTGGGATCCACCATCCCTTTTATCTGAACGAAGCCAGTTACAAGCAGCTTCAAGCTATCCCGGGCATCGGCAGGAAAAGAGCCGCCGCCATCTTCAGAAAAAGACCCAAGGACAAAGATGAGCTGAGCAAGATAGTCGAGGATGAGAGGGCATTGGATACGATACTGAGTTTCACTTCATTCAGATGATAAGCCAAAAATCTAATAGTGACCTACACGATGATATAATGATGAAGTACGTACTGGACACCTCCGTGATACTCTCCGGAAAGGATATTCCGCTCACAGACCCCATGTACATACCACCAGGTGTGCTTAAAGAGATCAAAAAAGGCGGTAGATGGTTCAGGAAGTTGATGAACATGAAGGCCGTAGGTCTGAAGACCGTTACCCCCCCTGGAGCAGCTGTGATGGACGTTAGACGGAGGGCAAAAAACACCGGAGACCTTGTTCGATTATCCGATACCGATATCGAAGTTATAGCTCTCGCCATACATCTAGATGCGGTGATACTCACCGACGACTACGCTATCCAAAACATGGCGAAGAACTTGGGCATCTCTTACAAAGGCATCTCACAGGAAGGTATAACCGAAGAGTACAGTTGGACCTACAGGTGCACCAAATGCGGTAGATGGTACAAAGAACCCACGGATGACTGCCGTATATGTGGGGGAGAAGTAAAAACGGCCAGAAAGCGTTGATCATCACTTTTTTATCTCTTTAACGAATGAGATCCAAGCCGGCTTCTTTTCGAATCCAAGCTTTTCGTTTATATGCAGCATACCCTCGTTCGTCGAATCGTTCCATGTTTTCGTGTACGGACATCCGTTCTCCTTGGCATATTTTAAGGATTTAACTTTGAGTGCCGTAGCGATCGCCATCCCACGGTATTCTTTGATCACCCCTGTCAAGCCGGTGTCCCAGTAGTCGGCTTCTTGATTTTTCCAGAGGTTAGTCTCTCCGACGTATCCGCCTTTATGGACCGCGATGAGATACGCCTCTGGGATCAGGTTGGGGTTATCGTAGATCGATTTTTTAAACTCATCCAAGTCTACGTCTGTGTGTTCCTCCGAACTCGGTATGTCTCCCAAGAGGATATTGTGTAATCTATGCAGTTTCCTATCTCTATCCGGATCGGATTTCAACTCCTTTAACGTTTTGATCTCGATACCCCGCTCTGATACCTTTTTCAACAGATCATCGTATTCCCCGGCGTCGAACTGATCCAGGTACAGGTGGGATTCCCAGTTCCTTCTATCCTCTTTGAATCCTCTGTGCTCTATGAATTTGATACCCTCTTGGTTGTCCTCCCTAGCTTCCCCTCTGATAGTTATGGGATCGTGCTCTTCTAGCACATCCATGATATATCGATAAAGAGCCGAACCGACACCCTGTTTTCTGTATTCAGGAAGCACCACGATTTCAGCCCAGAATTTCTGGGGATGGTAGAAGTGTGAGGATTGGTTGTGGACACCCTCCGCTACGATCTCACCGTTTTTTTCACACACATATCTATTGAATATTATCTTATCCTCCCTCTTCTCGTCCCATCTCTTCAATTCTTCTACTGATATCTTGTATTCTGGATACACGGTGTTGTGTACCTTGACTATATCTTCGTAGTCACTTTCTGTGAAACTCCTTATTTCGAGTCTGTTTTTTTCCATCTTAACATCTCAAATCCTTTTTGCTATCCACTCGGGCGTAGAATTTAAACCTTTCTGGCTCTCCTTTTTGCATGGATCAGATATCCTCCATCATCCGATTCTGTATCCATAAATTCTTTCACCCTCTTATCGATGTCTTCCAGGTGCTTTCTCCGGTGCTCTTCATCGATGGGTTTCTCGCCCTGCAGTTTCTGTCCTCCCTCGTTGAACCCTTCGGGAAAGTACCAATCCTTGAACCACGTGTATCCGTTCTCAAGCATCAAGAAGCCCATGCGGGACACTTCCACTGGATATCCTCTGCTCAAGCACACTGCCGTTTCATGGTCATTCTCGTACTCGACGAAGAGTTTCTCGCCTGGACCGGTGCACTGAGATATCGAACCGATCAATCTCTTTTCTAATCCGCTTCCGTAGAATTCGGGATCGACGGAGAAGAGCTCTACCCACCCCCTGTAATATGGTGGTTTACCTCGGTAAATGCTCAGGATCAAAACGGTCGAATCTTTCGATATGACCTTGTAGTACCGCTGACCCTTTATCCTGCCCTTCCCAGCATCTACCAGCTCAATGAGACTCCCGTGAAACTTCAATTCAGCATTTTCCAACACGGATACGAGATCGTCCATGGTGTCACACCTTCTTACAAATTATCACTTGCTTTTCTGAATCGCCGGTGAACTCCGTGCGGTCGAAATCCCCGTACTTATTCTCGATCTGGAACCCGTTGTATTTCAACAGTGCGTCGATCTCTTTAGGGAAGAGTATCCTTATCTTCCACTCTACCTTCCTTTCAGCCATCGGTACGGTAACTCTCCCCGTCCCGCACGCGAGCTCCAGAACCGGTTGGTCGTAATCACTTACACAGTCCAAGTAAAATGGGATATCATCGGTCATGGTGAACATGGCATCGTAGTGTTTCGGATCGAAATAGATCGAGCTTTTTTCACCTTTCATGATCCTCAACCATTGTCATCCAATTTCATCCATGAAATCTCTTTGATCCCCAAGAAATCGTCATCATCGGAGACAATAGTGTGGATCCCATTATTCAGAGCCACGGTAAGATGGACTGCATCTCTAGGATTTAAATGATCATACTTTCTCATGTATCGTATCATAGATATCATATCTTCAGATCTCACATCTAATATCTCTAGATGAGGAAATTCTAATATTCTTTCAACTTCTTTCAGAGCTTGCTCTCTCGTCGATTCTTTTGCTATTATCCAAGTCACTTCATCCAAGGTTAGTGTACAGGTGGCTGCTTCGATATCACCTCTGACCACATCATGGAGTAGACTCTTGGCTTTTCTAGCTTTTTTCCCATCGTATAACGCTGGTAGGATGAAAATATTACTATCGAAGTAGTACATATCAACCACCAAATTGCGAATAGTATTTAGAATCCCAGTCTATATCTTTAGGTTCTTCTTTCTTTTCTATCTCGGAGACGTACTCGTTGAATATTGTCTCAGGATCTCTAGATTCAATTATTATCTTGTCATCTTCGACCCTGAAAGACACCTCGTTCGCTGGATGGATGTTGAACATATCTCTAATAGGTTTTGGAATGACTACTTGTCCTCTCTTTCCTACCTTTGCTTTCAATTTAATCATGCAATCAAATATGATATTATCATACCCATTAATTATATTTTTTGTAGGGTCTGTAAAATATTCCCTGTTGATCTTTTACTAAAAAACTTTTTATTCTTTGGTTTATTTACCTAATCGGGTCGTACGATATCGACCCCTAATCGGAGGACAAAAAAATGATCGATGTGATGGACATAGAAGATTTGGTTCCTGAAGAGTTCGCAGGTATCTGCGGTATCGCAACACCGATAATAATCTACCTTTTCATAGGGATCGCAATACTAGTTCACCCCAGCTTCAGCTGGTCAGATAACGCGATAAGTGACCTTGGCAGGGTGGAATACCAGTACAGCAATATCCTCAACTTTGGGTTCATCGTAGGGGGGATAGCCGCGGTGATATTCACCATGGGTATTTGGAGATTCGTGGAAACAAAGGTGGGAGTGCTGGGAACTACTTTATTCTTGATCGGGATGATATCACTTATACTACTAGGCGTGTTCCCAAAAGGGACCGAACCGCACATGTACGTTACTATCCTATTCTATGCACTTTCTATCGGAGGTATGGTACTCATGGGAGCGGATCAACTCTGGGATTTCGTAGAGCCAATATGGGGCATCTTCATCCTGGCGACGGTGATACTCGCTGGAGCAGCCGTGTGGCTCGTATATTCCATTCCCTATAACATGGGACCGGCTATCCCGGAATTCATCGGCTCGATCCCGGTCATGCTGTTCACCATAGTGATGGGCGCAAGACTTTACTTCGAATAAATTTATTCAAGTACCTTGAGAGTCTCCCTCATGAACGCCGGTAGGTCAGGAGGCATCCTGGACGACACGAAGTTACCGTCTACCACGACTTCTTTATCCATGTATTCTGCACCTGCGTTCTTAAGATCCGTGGCGACGGATTTCCAGCAGGTCATCTTTTTCCCTTTGACTACATGGGCTTCTATCAAAAGCTGTGCTCCGTGACATATCGATGCGATAACAAGCCCTTCTTCATCGGCTCTCTTCACCAATTGGACCATGGATTCCTTTATCCTCATCCGATCCGGACCTCTTCCTCCCGGTACGACCAGTACGTCGTATTCACTCACATCCACATCACCTGCAGATTTAGACGGCTTCATCTTCATACCGTGTTTGCTCTCGTAGGTTTCGCTGTCATCTGAAGCCACTAGGTCCACTTCGTACCCCGCTTCCTGTAGACGGAAGTACGGGTATATCAATTCGGAGTCCTCGAATCCGTTCTCCAACAGTACTATTCCTTTTGACATCTTTTCACCTGGAATAGAATCCAAGAATTCGCAATATTAATCTTTTGGTTTTTCCTTTATCTAGAAAAAGTTTTTTAAAATGGTGTGTTTAACATCAAGAGGAGATAAAGCATGACGATACTAGAGCGGATAGAATCCCAGGGATTAGCACACTACTCGTACCTGATAGGAGATAGGAACAAAGCGGCGGTGATCGACCCCCGGCGGGACGCCGATAAGTACGTAGAGCTGGCATCTCGAGAAGGTATGACCATCACGGACGTGTTCGAGACCCATAGGAACGAGGACTATGTTATAGGTTCTATGGAATTGGAGTCCAAAACCGGTGCTGATATATGGCATGCGGAGGAAGAGCTTGACTACGGATACGGAAAGCTTGCGGAGGAGGGGCGAACCTGGAAGATCGGGAGGTTGAAATTAGAGGCGATCCATACACCTGGACACACCCTGGGAAGCAGGAGCTATATTCTCTACGATCCCGACGGTGAGCCATGGGTCGTGTTCACGGGAGACGCTCTTTTCGCCGGCGACGTCGGCCGTATAGATTTCTACGGAGAGGATCGGTTGGAAGAGATGGCCGGCAAGCTGTATGACTCCATTTTCAACAAGATGCTGCCCCTCGGTGACGGAGTGATAGTCTGTCCCGCCCATGGAGCTGGATCCGTCTGCGGAGAGAGTATAGCGGAAAGAAAATGGACCACAGTGGGGATCGAAAGGGACCGCAACCCGAAACTGCAGGTGGATACCCAACAAGAATTCGCTGAGAAGGCAGCGACGATGAGAGAGTACCCGCCCTATTTCGCCAAGATGGAGCAGTTGAATCAGGACGGTGCTCCCCTACTTCACGACGCCACACCCGTCAAGTTTATGGCCCCTGCAGAATTCGCTGAAAAGGCAAAGGACGCTGTGATACTCGATACCAGAAAAGAACTCAGCTTCGGAGCAGCACACATACCAGGTGCTATCTCAATATGGCTAGGGGGCGTCCCCAACTTCGCCGGCTGGTTTTTACCATACGATAAACCGATACTACTCGTGGATGAGTCCGGGGATCCATCGACCGCAGTAACTTACCTCGAGAGGATGGGCTACGACAATATCGAAGGACGCCTGTCGGGGGGCATGCTGGCTTGGCACATGTCCGGAAGAGAGAGCAGCTCGGTGGATACTATCTCCGTACACGAGTTATGCGGCATACTAGACAGCGGAAAGGACCTATGGATACTCGACGTCAGGAGCGACGGCGAGCTGGAAGAGGACGGAGAGATCGAAGATGCACACCACATACACATAACTCATATCATGGAGAACCTAGAAGAAATACCTAAGGGTGAAAATGTCTACATCTTCTGCGGGAGCGGTCTGCGTTCTATGATAGCCGCCAGTTTGTTGAAAAGAGAAGGCTGGAAAGATCTCTCGGTAATTCTGGGCGGTTTCGCCGGCTGGAGCTCTACAACCTGTCCCGTGGGATGATATCCAGCGCCTTCAGAGCACTCCTTTCCTTGTCCTTTATCTCCAGCATGAGGTCGAAATCGTAGTTCGAAGTGTCATCTAGGAATGACCGGAAGTGTGCTGGATCTATGCTCTCTGCGTGTGAACCCCTTTTACCTCCCGTCCTTTGACTGCTGTAGTCCACCATGGGAAGCCCGTCTTGTTTTTTCCAAGTGCTAGTGAACAGCTCGAATGCCCTCTCGAGCGGCTCTCCACTGTTGTTCAACTCGTGGTGGAAGCTGTCGAACAAAATCGGGACTCCAGTGTCTTGATGGATATCTAGACAATCTCTCAGACAGTAGCTCCTGTCGTCGTTCTCGATGACCAATCTTCTCTTGACCTTTGGTTCCAGTTCACCGTACCTCTCGATGAACCGCTCAATGCTTTTCTCCTTGTCACCGTAGACCCCGCCGACATGAAGCTGTATCTTCGCATCGGTTTTTAGGTTCATAGAATCCAATACATCCGCATGATACACCAATTCCATCACCGCTCTATCGTAAACCTCCTCTTTGTTCGAATTCAAAACGATGAACTGGTCCGGGTGCATGGATATCCGCACATCGTTTTCTTCTATGTAATCACCTATCTCTCGGAATCCATCCTTGAAATAGCCCTGCCAATCGAACTCGCAGACGGGGTGAGATGCGAAGGGCACCAGATCCGACGTGATGCGGAAGAAATATAGATCATTTTTAACGTTGAATGCCAAGATCTTCTTCAAGCACTCTAGATTATCCTCCACGGTTTCCTTCAACCTTTTTTCGCCGTAGTTCTTCAACCTGAAAGTTCTACTGGAAGTGCACTCCAAGGTCCGGTTCAGGCAGGGATAACCCACTTTCATCATCCGTCCGTAAAGAGGGGTTGGATAAAAGGTTTAATATTTGACTTTAGAGCGTAAACCAAATATACCGTTTGTTCCATAAGGTGTTTAAAAACCAGGTGAATCAGAGATGGGAAAATCTTCAAAGGGTTCTGTACACTTATTAGAGCGTAATAAGGCTATTTTAAGGGATAAAAGGATACTGTGTTTGGTGGACGGAGAACATTATCCACCGGTCACCAAGTGGACGCTGGAAGAGATAGAGGAGATGCATGGGATCATAGTCTCCCTGGTCTTCCTGGGCGGAACCGAAAAAGTGGAGAACGCTATCGAAGAGCTGGGAGGCGAGGATGTGGATTACGTGGTCTACATGGATAAAAGCGACGATGAACTACCTTTCGATCTTTTAGAAAAAGCCATCCAGGAGACAGGGCCGGATATCGTGTTGGACCTTTCCGACGAACCCGTGGTTGACTACAAAAGCAGATTCAATCTGATCTGCAGGACACTCAAACACGAGGTAACCTACATGGGGGCGGACTTCGTTTACGACCCTCCTAGAGAAGACGAAATACTCGAGAAACCCAGCATCTCGATAATAGGGACCGCTAAACGGGTGGGAAAAACAGCCGTGGGTGTCACCGTGGCCCAGACACTCAAAAAAGAGAACTTCGACCCGGTCGTAGTATGCATGGGCAGAGGGGGACCGCCGGAGCCAGATTACGTGGACACCTCCAAGATGGAGATGTCTTCGGACACTCTGATATCCGTCGCAGAGAGAGGCGGCCACGCAGCATCTGACTACTGGGAGGACGCTCTGCTCGGTGACGTTCCCACAGTTGGCTGCAGGAGATGCGGTGGGGGTATGGCCGGCAATCCGTTCTCTTCCAACGTGCTGCAGGGAGCCATGATGACGAACGAGATACCGCAAAAGTTCGTGGTAATGGAGGGCTCAGGAGCAACCTTCCCTCCGGTTAAGACCGACAAGAGGATCGTATTGGTGGGGGCTGGACAACCCATAGAGCACATAACAGGATACTTGGGAGAGTACCGCATATTGACCTCTCAGTTAGCCATCGTCACCATGTGTGAAGAACCGGTGGCCGATAAGGAAAAAGTCGATGCGGTGTACAAAGGGATCAGAGAGATCAATCCAGATATGGACATCGCGCTGACTGTATTCAGACCTAAGCCCCTCGGTGACATAAGTGGAAAAAAGGTATTCATCGCAACGACAGCCAAGGGAGAGGTAGCCGATATCATAGAAAAAAGTGTGCAGGAAGACTACGACTGTGAAGTGACCGGCATAACCACTCACCTTTCGAATAGACCACTTCTGAGAAAAGATCTGAAAGAAGGATTGGCTCAAAGCGATGTCCTGCTCACCGAGATAAAAGCGGCTTCCATAGACGTTGCCGCGGTGACCGCCAAGAGGAAGAACGTCGACGTAGTGTTCATGCACAACGAACCCGTACTCGTGGGCGGTACCATCGAAAACATTGAAAAGGCGATAATAGATCTATGTAAAGAAGCAAAAAGGAGGCACTCAGATGGTTGAAGTAAAGAAAGGTGATAAAACGTATCCGTTCTCGAAGGGGATCCTTGCAAGGTCGATATCCAGTTTGGGCATGACCGTGGAAGAGGCGTACGAGATAGTCGAGAATATAAAAGATAGGATAGAAAAGGAGGGCTTCGAAGAGATAAGCTCTTCAGAGATCAAGGACATGGTATCTAAAGAACTGAAGCATCGAAACAGAAACCTTGAAGAGCGATACTACCGGGTGAGGAGGAAGATAAAGTACCTTGATCAGCCGCTTTTCATCATGATCGGCGGAGGTCCGGGTGTTGGTAAGTCGAGCTTATCCGCCGAGATCGGACATCGTCTCGGTATCAACAGGGTTATCGGAACCGACACGATCAGAGAGATAATGCGTTCCATAATATCACCGGAACTGATACCCACACTCCACCAATCAACTTTTACCGCATGCGATAAATTGAGGACACCCTTCGTCAGCAATAAACTGATCTACGCCTTCGAGCAGCAGGTGAGCTTGGTGAGCGAGGGGCTGGTCGCCGTGATGAACCGAGGACGTAAGGAGGGACTGAACATGGTTCTGAACGGGGTGCATATCGTACCGGGGTTCATCCAGACAGACAGAAAATCATCCGCCCACACTTATCAATACGTTCTCGATGTGCCGGATATCGAACAACACATACAGCACTTCCACTCTCGAGAAGAGGGTAGTCTGAGGGACCCGAGTCGATACATAGACCGCTTAGATCGCATCAGGGAGATACACGATTACGTCGTCAGCATGGCTTTGAAGGGAGGTATAACCGTGGTAGAAAATGTGGATTTCGAAAAAACCTTGAAGGTCATATTGGAAGACGTTTTCTCCGGACTGGAGGAGGTGATGGAAGATGAACCATAATCTACCAAATATTTACGAACTGGACCTTCCGATCAGGCAGTTCGTTACAAAAAGGTTGATCGGTATAGACTCGAGCAGCACAGTAAGGGAAGCCGCACAGAAGATGGTGGAATTCAACATCAGCTCTCTGGCAGTAGTGGAAGGGGATGAGGTGATCGGGTACTTCACAGATGGAGACATAAAGAGGAAGGTAGTGGCTAAGGGGCGGAAACCGGATATGAAGGTAACAGAGATCATGAACGAGGATCTGATAACCTCCGATATCAACGCGAAGATAAGGGAGGTCCTCGAATTGATGTCCAAACAGAACATCAAACACATATTGGTGAAAGAGAGGGGCGAAATAATCGGTATAATGACCTTGGGAGACCTTTTGGACATCCAAAGGCACTCTATGGAAACCCACATCTCGAGGGAGTGAGATGAAGATAATCCACATATCGGACACCCACATCGATGGTGGAAGCGAATTCAACGGCGAGGTTTTAGAGAAAGTTCTTAAAGAGATAAACAGCGGTAAGTACGACCTATTGATACACAGCGGAGACGTCACCCAGAGTGGTAGGTTGTCCGAGTACGAAGAAGCCCAGCGATTTTTCCAGAGGTTGGAGGTCCCCTACGTGGTGGTACCGGGAAACCACGATGCAAGGAACGGCGGAGTTCAACTTTTCGAAGACTACATCGGCCCATCCACGGGTTTCAACGATTTCGATGATGCGGTCGTTATATTCGTCAACAGCGCCATAGCCGACAGCAACAACGGCAGAGTGGGCATGGTAAAATTCGATTTTCTCGAGGAAGCGTTGAACGAATTCAACGACAAATCCATCAAGATAATCGTGCTGCACCATCACACCATACCCATACCCATGGCGGGAAGAGAGAGGAACATACTGTCCAACGCCGGTGATCTGCTGGAACTGTTCATCAACTCGGATGTCGATCTGATAATATCCGGTCATCGGCATTATCCAAATGTGTACCGGGTAGAAGACTCCGTTCTGATAAATGCTGGAACCGTTTCTTCGACCAAAACGAGGTACGGAGACGTCAACTCCTACAACATCATAGATATCGACGAGAAAGGTAAGAGCGTGATAACTAAGAGAGTGGACGGCAGGGAGGAGCGCTTCGATTTTCCAAGGAAGACACAGCGTATTTTTTCTGATTTCGGAAAGAGGGAATGCAGGATAGCTCACATTTCTAATACATTCATATCCGATTCCAGGGTGTTCCTTAAAAGACATTTCAAGAACGCTATCAACACCATCAACAACCTGGACCCGGACGTAGTGGTCCACTGCGGTGGTATAGTCAGAGAGGGCATCTCCCGGGACTATCAGGTGGCACACGAGCGCCTGTCAAGGATCTACGCTCCCGTGGTGTATACACCTGCGGGTCGTGACTTGAATTACCTCGGTTATCATCTATTCTCAAAGTTCTTCGGTGAACTGGATCAAACGTGGTCCAACGACGATATCATTCTCCAGGGCGTAGCTTCATCTCAGTACGACTCACCCATCGGTATAGTCGGTAAGACGGAGAGGACCGCACTACTTAGAGACCTCGAGGACCGGGAAGAGGATTTCAAAGGGATATTCCTACATCACAATCTTCTGCCCATACCACACAGCCGTGAGAAAGGTCTGCTTGAGGACAGCGGAGACCTGTTGAGAGAGGTAGTAGATTCCGGGATCGATCTCGTGTTGACCGGGACATCTTCACACCCCCACTTCCTGAGTGTGGAGGGGACTATCATAGTGAACGCCAACTCGTTGAGCAGCATCTACCAGAGGAGCCTGTTGGGTAATTCATTTAATCTGATAGATATCTATGAAAAAGTGGTGGCGGTTTACGAGATCAACAGCTTGTGGGGGACCAAGAGGCTGTCGGGACTGTGGTCCAGGGTGTAAACGTCAATCCAAGATGATATGGATTCAAAGCCATCCTCTAGTATGAGATATAGAATAAGCTCTTAAAGCGCTTATCATGAACAAGACCACACCTAGATTCACGAAGAAGAAAGACAGATCGATCATATGATAGTAAATTATATAGATGGCCAATGCGGAAACCGCACCCATCAGTGCTAAATCGACGTAAACGAAGTTACTTTTCTTTCTTACCACTTTTAATCTTTCATTGTCCTGTTCATCTTCTAGATCAGTATAATTATCTTCCATCAGTTCTACAAGTTCGACCAGGCCGTCGATATTTTCTTTCATCTTCTCGCTGCGGTTTTCGATTTTAAAGGTGCTGAACATGACTAACCCCGATTCGATTATAACAGCCCTGAAACGGTCGCCGTTCTTAACTATTAAACGGTTCACTCTGTTGGCAACTTCTTTATTGAGGAGTTTATCCACAATCCCCTGATTTTTATGTCTCTCAGAAGCTACGTTATAACCGTACTTTTCTAAACGGGGGGCGTCTAAAATCGGTAGTTTCTCGTCCATCTCTGATGTGTCAGGTGAAAAGATGATTATATCCTCATCGATGTTCAGTTTACTTTCTACGGCATATACCGTTTTTGAAGGTCTGGGTTTTTTACCGCCCATTGATCTTACTGGGTGTACGTAAATCTCCCTTCCCGCTGTTTTACCTACTAAATCCGGCATACCGTAGCCCGTTTTGGTGCCCTCCCTTCTTTGAAAATCGCCCCTTTCCTCCATCTTTTTGAATATGTCCCAAACCTCTTTTCGTGCCCTCATGCTTACAATGATCTTCATCAAGGCTAGAAACCCCCCGACGGCTACAGCGAAACTCCCAGCCATCTCTAAGATAAAAGACACCATCTTCTAAACTCCATTTTCAGTAATCATAGCCCTCCATTTCTTCCTTGGTGGATTCCACACCCAGGCCCAAAGCGACCCGGTTTACGAAGTTGAAGTAGCTGACGATCAGGTTTATGTTGAGTATCTCTTCGTCTGTAAGGCCGGTTTTCCTAAGAGTATCTACATCTTCTTCGGTCACGAGTTCGGGTGAGGAGGTCAGTTTCCTACCGTAATAGACCATGGCTATCTCTTTATCGCTGAGACCTATGTTTTCCGGCTCGGTTATCAATTTATGTATCCTCTCTTCGTCTTTCCAGTAATGGTTTAGTGCCTCGGAATGATGGTTTATACAGTACCGGCATCCGTTGGCGGCGGAGACGACCACCGCGATCATCTCACAGTGCACCCGTTTGAGTTTCCTCGCCTTGAACATTATCGACATGTAAAAATCCATGTGCGCTCTCATCGCCTTAGGGTTGAGGGAGTGGACCTTCATTATATTGGACAATTTACCCCTGGATTTGATGATCTCCTGGTAGATATCCTTGAGTTTACCTTCTGCTTCGGATTCCTCGACTTCTCTTATCCACGACATGGTCATGGATTTGGATCGTTGTATTATTAATTTATCGTGCCTGGAAATCGAAAAGTGTGGTGAGGTCGGTTCTTCTAGTGCCCAGAATGTATACCGGAAGGCGGAAATTAAGCGTCTTTAACTATCTAGAGTTGACATATCCTCATCTGCTTTATCGACCCAGATCCCCATCCCCATATCTCCGAACATCTCTTTTGCCTTCTCCAATCTCTCGCGGGCTTTGCCAAATTCCCCCCTATCTTTGAACAATCTCCCATATTCCAGATATGTCTTAGCCATCTCTTTCTTATCGCCCACTTCATCTAGTATATTTTCAGCTTTTCTTAACTCATCTTCTGCCTCCTCATATTCCTCCATCTCTCTATGGATGATACCTTTGACCTTAAGACAAAGCCCCTCCTCGGCTTGTGCACCCATTTCTCTAGTTCTATTCAGAGCATCTTCGATCAATTCCAAAGCCCTCTCAAAATCACCCTCATTCGCTTTTATATGGGCGATCTCACACTCATTATGGACCTGTATCCAATCGTTGTTAATCTTTTTACACAGAGCTAGGCTTTCTTCGAAGTACTCCATAGCTCTCCCCATCTCATCTTTTACTTTGTAGAGGGAACCGATATTGAACCTGGCCACGCAGGAACTGAAACTGTCTCCGATGGTCTCACTTATCTCCAGACATTTCTTGTGTTCTTCCAGGGCGTTCTCGTAATCTCCCATATCTTCGTGTAGACTGCCCAGGTTTGCCAAGGTGACCAGTATACCGTGCTTGTCTCCCACGTTCTCTTTGATCTCCAAACTCTCGCTGTAGCACTTTTCAGCCTTATCGAAGTTCCCGATCTTCCAGTTGACCAAACCGATGTTGTTCAGTGCCTTCGATCGGTAAATAACATCCCCTATCTCCTGGAATATCTCAAGAGATTTTTTGTAATAATCCAGTGCTTTGTCGTAGATACCTTTGTTATCGTAGAAATTGCCTAAGAAGCTGTAAACGTACCCGATCTCATCCCCACCCCCAATACTCTCTGCTACCTCAAGGGCTCGGAAAAGGACTTCTTCAGCGTTGTCATAGTCGTTTCTTCTCATGTATATCCACCCCATCATCCCTAAGATTCTTGATTTACCGGAGGTATTTATATCCTTATTAATATCCAAGCCTTTTTCGCATTCTTCCAATGCCCTATCGTACTCCCCCATCCTCTCGTAGGCGTTTGCTATATCCCAGTAAAGATCAACCTGGGTTTCCCTTTCGTCGATATTGGGGATAGCCCTTTCCAGATATTCTATAGATTCCTTGTAGTCCCCCGTCAAAGAATGTATCTCACCCATCTTCTTGTATACCTGTGCTAGATCTGTATTTTCAAGTTGATATTTCAAAGATTTCTTGTACCAAAGTACTGCCTCCTCGTTGCCGAAGCTGTCCTTGGTTTTGTTTCCTGCTCGTATCAAGTAATCTCCCGCCCTTTCGTCCTCCGCTAGGTCGTAGTGATTTGCGACATCCTCGATCACGGTTTCGATATCATCCTGGTACAGCTCTACGTAGGTATCGGCGATTATACGATGATATTCCTGCCTCAGCTCCTCGTTTATACCGTTGTAGAGAACTTCTCTTATCTTAGAGTGGTCGAACCGGTATTTTTTTTCTATGGAATGTATCAAGTTGTGAGTCCTCTCGATCTTGTTCAGATTCTTCAGTAGGTTCACTCTGTTCATCCCCGTGACCTCTCCAACCACGGAACTCTCGAACTCTTCACCCACCACGCTAGCGCATTCTAAGAGGTCTCTCTGCTCTTGGATCAACCTCTCGAGTCGTCTTACCACTACGTCGTACACTTTGGACGGTATGTGGATACCCTCCTCGGGATCCTTGATCTTCCACGTGCCATCTTCGTTTATCAGATGTTTTTCTTCTATCAGCATCTTGGTTACTTCGAGAAGGAAAAACGGGTTGCCCTCGCTCTCTCTGTATACTTCCTTAACGAACCCGCTCTTCAATTCTATTTTACCCAGTGTTTTCTCCATGAATTCCTCGACAGTCGATTCCTCGAGCCTGCTCAGCTCCACTGTCTCGAAGAGGTCTTCTCTGCTCATATTCTGCATGGTCGTCTTCAGCGGATGGGTTTTTCCATCATACGTTTCAGAAACATCTGTTGGAATTTTCTGGCAAATTCCATCGACATTTGGAATTGTTGATGACAATTCCAGAATATCCTCTGGACGGTACGTTCCAAGTATAAGAACACCGTTATCTCTTGTGTTCCTCGAGAGATAGTGGAGCATGTTTAGCGAGGACGGGTCGGCCCACTGGAGGTCGTCTATGAAAACGACTACCGGACGCTCGGCAGATATCCTTCTCAGCCCCAGGAGAACGTTGTCGAAAAGGTTCTCCTGCCTGATCTTCGGGTCGTCCACCAAGTGCCTCCCTTCGTACTTTCTGGATTCGATGAACCAATCGACCTTGGGTTTGACCTTATCGACACATCTCATGTCGCCCTCCCATGAGCTGAACTCGGAGCTTACGTTCTTCAGGGTGTCCCTCATATCGTTGATCAAAAATTCACTGTGGGTCCCCTCGATGACCGCAGCGATGGACACCTCGGATGTAGACTGTACTAGTATCTCGAACTCCCCGTATCGTATGCTGTTCAACTTGCTGCCGTGTTCCTCACCCATCATGGAAAGCGAGTCGCTTACGAAGTTCTCAACGGCGGTGAGCATGGATGCGAAGATGTCCGGGTCCAGCTCCGTTTTCTCTCTCTCCGCTTTTGCTATCAATATACCGGAGATGTCTATCAGGTAAGCGGAGATCACCTTCGGTGGCGGATTCTTAGATACGAAGTGGGAGAGCCCCGCGTCTCTCAGCCCTTCTTTGAAGGGCATCAACGGCTCCAAGCTGTCTGCGAGGCACCATCCCTGGATTATCTTGGCGTTCTCTGCTTCTGCAGTGTTTATGAGTTCCTCTACGAGCCTGGTCTTACCGATACCAGCTTCTCCTGAGATGAAAACAGTGGAGCCTTTCCCCTTGACGGTATTATCGAATAGATTGTCAAGCCTTTCGATCTCCTCGTCTCTTCCGGTCAACTCTGGTTTTAGGGAGAAGACTGGAGTTTCTTCCTCCATGAATTATTAAATGAATGTAACGTATAAAGTTTTTTTCTTTGGGAATATTCTGGACGCACCTTGGTCAATCTACATTCCTTCACATAATTTTCAGTAAAAAAGCTTAAAAACCATCAAAATATTCACTCGGTATTAAGGTGGTCAGAGTGGAAGAAGAAGAGGAAAGGAAGATCAAAAGGTTAGTCGCTATGTGCGAGATGGGAGAATTGGATATACCGGAGTACCCCGATGAAGATATCCACTATTACGAGAAGGTGAAGGAAGTCTACAAGCAGTGCTGCGGTGGAGACATAGATTTCGATACCGTGGAGAGGATCGTCACCATAGACGACACCTTCGATCTCCTGGCGCAGGGATTGATAACCCCCGAGGAACTGAGGAAGTTGAATACGGAATGACGAAATTTTACACATCAATGTTAACATGGTGAAAAAAGCCATTTACGTGGAGGCGATGAGATAGAACTGAATTACAACGGCGATAGAATATCTCTGGAAAAGGAATTGAACAAGTTGGATGAGATGGCAATCTACTTCTCAGAAAATCTATCCCAGTTGAATATTTCTCATATCTTCTTATCTGGCTATGTAGCGATCTTATTTGGGAGAAATCGAACGAGTGAAGATATCGACGTTGTGTGTGAAAATATATCTTATAAAAAATTTGAAGATTTGTGGCATAATTTGAGTGGTGAATTCGAGTGTATAATCACTTCAGATGTGAAAGATGCATATGAAGGGTATTTGATGGATAAGATAGCAGTTCGTTTTGCCTATAAGGGTGAGATCATTCCTAACATAGAACTCAAATTTCAACATACTGGTATGGATAGAAAAGCACTTGAGAACTCGATAACCGTTCTGTTAAATGAAAAACGCCTGCCCATATCTCCTCTTGAACAACAAATAGCTTTTAAACTATTCATGGGTTCTGAAAAGGACATAGAAGATGCAAGATTTTTGTTCAAACTTTTCGAGAAAAATCTAAATACTGGCAAGCTACTAGAATATTTGGATGCCTTAGAAATTTCTATCGAGGATGCGAAGTACTATCTCGGGTGGTCAAAATGAATATCGACTTGGATGAGTTAAAGGAAGAAAGAAAAAGGAATTTCGAAGAGAGGTTGAAATTCATCGATCTGTATGTAGAGTGGCTGAAAAAGACCTCCAATGAAGAGTGGAGCAGACAGCAGAAAGAGCTGATCGAAGGTTGAATGGTCTGTAGATAGAAAAGAAAATATAATCGTATCCTTATTCAGTTATGTCGGGATTAGAATAAAATGAACGATCTAAACAAATTGATCAAGGTATACTTGTTTGGCCTGTTGATCGTATTATTCTCTCTTACTAGTATATCTGGTCTAGCTTTAGGAAATCCTGCCGCTTACTATACACCTGGTTTTTTATTATACACTATGATTACCATCTTTTTACTAAATTTTCCTATTAACACTATCCTATATGTTGTTTTGTTGTTCGGTATTATCTCAAGAAAGATTAAAGAGGAAGCTTTCAAAGAGCAGCCAAACACTTTTTTTGAAAGGGTTTTCCTTGTTACTTTCTGGATAACCTTTCTAGGCATTTTCATCGATTACTATTTTCTATTCCCTGAATTTTTTATTTATAATATTAAAAATGGATTGATGATTGTTGGCTTTTTCTTGATATCCCTTTCAGTTTTGATATTATCTATTTTTATACAAAAGTTGAGTACTAAAGATGCATTGATAATCTCTACAAGCGCCGGTGGCCAGAGATCTGCGTATGATCGGTACCTGTCTCAAGATAATAACCGATCTTGACCGTATAGGTCGATATTCCGAAGATATCGCTAAGGTGGCAAAGAGGATGCTGGATAAAGAACATCTGAAGAAATTAGTTTCCATACCGCACATGGCAGAATTGACCATAGATATGGTGGACCGTGCGGTAGATTCCTTCGTTGAAGAGGACCGAAAGGCCATCGACATCATATACGAAAAGGAAGAGATGGTCGATGCACTCTACGACGAGATATTCCGGGAAACACTCACCTACATGATGGAGGACTCCAAGGCTATCACACTGGGTACCCAGTACGTACTGGTGATACGGTATCTGGAGCGCATCGCCGACCACGCCTGTAACATCGCCGAACGCGTGGTGTATATGACCACCGGCGAGCGTATCGAGCACGAGGTATGATCTGCTTACTCTAAAGTAACTTACTCATGAGTAAGAAGTTTACAACGGAGTTGCGAAACTTAGAAGTGAATTCAGTTTAATCTTTTAGAGAACGTAGTTTTTTATTCATCTCTTCAAAGATTTTTTCCTTTTTGTCCTGATTCAATTTAAATAAGACTCTCTCTACCATCTGATTGGATACCGTAAAGATGTAGTTCAACTTAATAACACTCTCCTTAATCGCCCCATCTTCTTTGGATAATGGGATCCCAACCATATTCAAATTACTTGTTATACCGGCGATCACCACATTGTTCATCTCTTCGAAAAGAACGACAGCAGGTCTTCTCTTTATTTCGAAGGTATCTGTGAATTGTACCTTTGTCAATACGACATCCCCTGATTCAAGCATCTTCCCAAGCCTCGTCGTCCGGATTGTCCCAAAGTTCTTTCATCTTGGGCTGCTGGATCTTATGTAGAAATTCGTCGTATTGGTTACTTTTCTTGACATCATCATAGACCTTGATCATATTTGATATGATCTCATCATACGTTTGTCTGGGGTATTCCTTTTCCATCTGTAGTTTTTTTAATGTTTTTTTCTTGACTTGAACAGTGGTCACTTCGCTCAATATAGACACCTATAGTAATCATATAACCCACCATACATAAGTATTGTGGTCACTGGAATGGTGAATCCGCCCCCAAGTGAGCACAATGTTTTTATCGTAACGTATCCCATGACTACAGACGGAGTAACAATACATGAAAAGCACGATAATTACAATTCTAGTCATAGTCGTGGTGGTGATAGCAGCGGCCGTTGCAGGCTTTTTTCTGTACGCTAGACATCTTAAGAACGAAAGTTATTCCAGCGGATATCAATATCAAATAGACGTAGATGTGGGTAATAATGATGTAGACGAGATAATCTTATACGTGCCTTATCCAACCCAGGACGGACAAACGCCCAACGAAAACATCCTTGAAACAGGTTATATACCAGCCAATTGGAACATATCATACATCGAAACGGAATATGGCCCAATGTTATCGGTTAGTATAGCAAACATATCTTCACAACAGTATGCTGCTTTTGATATACATTCTGAAGAAACAGTGAATACAAAGGAGCCTTTGGGTAATGATCTCATGCTTTATCCAAAAACTGATATCCAACAGGAGGATTGCGATTTTCCATATCCCGAAAGCTGGGAAGATAGATTAAAATGCTATAGTTACACGGGAATATTGTATGCTGAGTTCGACGAAAATTATACCGATGAAATCCATATCTCAGTAGAACTATGTGGTGAAAATACATGGTGGGTTTTCGGCTGGAACGGAAATGAATATACGGATCGAGCATATATCGAGATAACGGATAGCCAAGGTTGGATAGAAACCCAGGGATCCATGAAAGTTGGTATGGGAAACTATTGATAAAGGCGATAATACCATGAATATAAAAGAATGTAAGAAGGAACATCTCGATGGCATACTCGATATCGAAAACAGGTCCTTCAAAGAACCCTACGGAAGAAAGATATTTCCGTCATACATGGGAAGCCCGCTCTTCTTGGTGGCAATGAATGATGACGAATTAGTGGGCTATGCCATGGGTACCAGAAGCGGTGTGATAGTTTCCATAGCAGTAGATCCAAGGCACCGACGAAAGGGTATCGGCTACGCTCTTGTGGAAGCATTATCTGAAAGGATCAGCGCCAAAAGATTGAGTCTTACCGTCCGAGTCAGCAACAAGGGTGCCTACCAGTTCTACAAAGAACTGGGATTCAAGCCACGTAAAAAGATCATCAGATATTACGACGACGGCGAAGATGCTAGACAATACTTTGATGATAAAAACAGGAGATAAAAAAGAGTACTACACCTGCCAGAGGGAACAGTTAATGGAAGCTAAAGATGAATTAGATGATGGAATTTCCGGGCTGCTTGTTTCTTAGATTATGTTAAATTTATTCGTTTGTTGAGGTCCATCCCGCCTTTTCCATGGCATCCTTAGCTATCTGACCGCTGGGTCCGTCGCCCCTTGCCACCGTGACGGACACATTGTCTAATGCGTTGAATATTTCTGCTACCTGTTCATGGGTGAAACCAGGGCACAGCATGATGGACTGCACACCATCGGTCTCTGCTTTGTCTTTTGCCACTTTCAGCGCTTCTTGTTGGTTCTTTACTAGATTGACGTGCAGTTCGTACATGTCCGTTTCTATCTTCGCGTGGTGCTTTTCTTTGTCCGCATCCGGAGTGAGTGCTATCAGCATGGATATGAATTTCATGGGTATCAGTTCTACAGCGTCTTGTCATTATAAAAATTTTCCACATATGTTTCTAGCTTGATCCATAACCTTTCCATAGAATAGGTTAATAAGTGTCTTCGATAATCACCTGCTCAGATAACATGTCAGATAACACCAAGGTAAAGATGAAAACGACGGAAGGAGAGTTGGTGATAGAGCTTTTCGATGACGACGCACCAGAGACCGTGAAAAACTTTCTTAAGTATGCAGAAGACGGGTTCTTTAAAGGATCGATATTCCACAGAGTCATCCCGAACTTCGTGGTGCAGGGCGGTGGATTCAAACCGGGTATGATCCAGAAAGACACCACCTACGGACCGGTAAAGAACGAGGCGGAAAAAAGCGGTCACAGGAACAAGGAGGGAACCGTAGCCATGGCTAGAACGGGTAAACCGCATTCGGCAACGTCACAGTTCTACATCAACCTGAAGGATAACGATGGACTGGACTGGGACAGAACCGGAGACGGTTGGGGCTACTGTGTATTCGGCAAAGTTGTGGATGGTATGGACGTTGTGGAGAAGATAGGTGACGTGGACACCTTGAAGGAGAGAGGACATGCCGACGTGCCCGCCAAGGACATAAAGATCAAAGAAGTCGAAGTGCTGTAAAGACTGGAACAAGGTTCCTGCTTGGGAAGTGATGATTCGCCTGTGCATACATCCTTCCAGGTACACTTCTCCCAGCTAGTTGAGTCGTATCTTCCTCTTTCTACTCATAGACTCAGATAATCTGATATAGGTTAGAGAATTGAGGGGGGGTAAGATAGTTAATATATCGTTCAACAGTTTAAAGACTTAATGCATAGCTAAGTAAACAGAAAACTTAATTAATAGTTAATATATTGTGATTTTATGGAAGGAGAACATAAAGTCCATAATATACCGACCCTCGATGAAAAAGACATGAGGGTACCTCCCAGATGGTTGATTAAAAAATATATTAGTTTAAATCCGCCTAAGAGATTTAAAAGAAAGGATATGTTAGAAGACAATAAAAACTTGGCAGATCAATTTTTAAAAAAGTCTATGGATTATTACTTGACAATAAAATTAAACCGTGGTGAGTATTTCGCAGTGGATCCATCGATACTGATCAATTGCTGGGCGGCCATGGGTTATTATGCTGAATTACTCTCATTGAATTCCGTGTTCGAACACGAAGGTTTATCTCATGCATTTATTTGTTTTTCTGGGAATGCATATGCGGATTATGTTCCGGAGAGAACTATGGTCGTTTTCAACGAAGATCCAGGTTTTGGTGAATTAGATTATTTTGTCTATGATTTTTCTGCTGAAAAGAAGGTCAAGTTGAAATTGTTTGGCCAAACATATGAACTACCTATACTCGACGGAACGGATACGGCTCTGCTTTTTTTATCCACTTATCTTCCACGAGAAGTCAAGGCCGGTAAGGAAATCTTTGAAGGGTTGAAACTTAGTCAGAACATGAAAGACAAACTTTTATGGCTGGGTTATTCTGGCTACGGTGGTAAAAAACCGAATGAATTCGATGTTGAACTTCCGAATTATATAAAAGAAAAGCAAAACGCTCTAGGAAAGGGAAAGATAAAGGAGGTCTCTGTTAGATGATCGATGAAAAAGAGCACTACGAATGTGTTAAAAAACTTGTTGAAGCCTTCAATCGACACGGAATAGATATCCTACTGCTCGGCAGCTCAGCGGTGTTGTATAGATTTGGAAATGTAAGGAGTACTAAAGACATAGACGTACATCCCTTTCCTACCGACCCATATGAAGAGTTCTATGATCGTTTAGAAGAGGTAGCAAAGGAGCTGAACGGATCGTTCAATATCGAAACCGATGGAGCGAGTATCACCTTTTTTGCAACTATTGGAGATAAAAATATAACCGTTGAATTGATAGATGCCGGAGGCTCACACTTTTTAACGGAAGAGGTCCTTCAGAATATGACTGAAACCTCTGAGTTAATCAGGGGAGTCCACGTGCCGACGAACGAACATCTGATAGCCGCCAAAGCGGAAGCTTATATGGATAGGATTGAGGATGATCCGAACAAAGAAAAATTCTTTGACGATCTTGTAGGTATACGAGAAAAGCTTTTAGAAAAAGATATTAAATTGGATTCCAGTGAGATTGATCGTGTAGTCGGGTTAAGGGTAGAAAGGAAACGGGACGGATTGAAAAGGACCATAAGTTCACAGTTCTCTGATATATTCGAGTGATTATTCCTCTAGCCTGCTCGGGACGTGTTGATTCAGCTGTGCATACATCCTTCCAGGTACACTTCTCCCAGCCGGTTGAGTCGTATCTTCAGCCGCCTGTCTTCTCTCTCCGTATCGAGCATCCGTTTCTCTTCCAGTCTCTCTAAACGATACTGGACGCTCGACCGCTTGATTTCTTCTTTTCGGTTTTCGTTGATCGTTTCTACGAGTTCTTCGATGGATTGGACGCCTTCCTTTTCTTTGATGGTCTTCAGTATCTCCATGTCAACATCGTTGATCTCTTTGATGGGGAACACCGGTATCTCCTGGTACTCTTGCACACCCACAGCCGTGCCGTTCTTCATGAACCTATCTCCGAGTTCTTTCAATCTGTCCAAAGAATCCTTGTTTTCGATGTCTGAGAGATATTCCATCATCTTAGGTATCAGGTAATCTTTGGGCGATGCATAGAATATCTCCAGGCTGTCTTTGTACCTCGATAGGAAAGCGGCACTTATCATGGCAACAGTGGCCAATTTAGGTACTGGAGAAATGTTGATGTAAACTTTCTTACCTTTCTCCGCGTATTTCTTTATCTGGTCGAGGGTGTTTATGAAAACGTCGTTGAAGTCGTAGATATCCAGTTTTACTATGTCGATGTCGATCGGGTTATCCTTAAGTTTGGTCAGAAATTCTCCGGCTAGGTCCCTCGCTTCAGTGTAAGGCGAAGCTTTAGACCTGAACATCACCAGTTTATCAACGGGGTACTTGTTCAGCATCGGTACCAATACCCTGTCGTATTCAAAACCGCCAGCTGTTATATGAACTCCTGAATCTTTTGCTGTCATACAGTATATAATCTTCTAGTATATATTTAAATATTTTGATATGTAACGGATAGTTCCGTTAATTATATATAGGACTTCTTACTAATATAACAGTTACCGCCGTTAACTAACGGAGATGTGCATTATGAGAGGAGGAAGATGCCGCAAAGGGGCACCCGTTGGGTGCCGTTATCCGCCGCTGTTTGGAGGTATTGAATATGAGTAAAGAAGATGAGATTTTGGATAGATTAAGAAAACTCCAGATGGGTGACTATCTGGACATGGACGAAGTAGAAGAACTCGAAGACAATAAACAATATTTGAGAGCTGCCAGGACCTTTTATTATGGTTTGTTGAACGAAGCGAAGAATCTGATCATGAACCCTTCGCCCGAAAGGATAGACGAGAAGATAGAATATTTTAAGAAAAAGCATGAAGAACTTGAGGAAAAGAAGAAAGAAAAAGGATTCGAATGCGACGAGTTCTTCGAGTTCTGGGAAGTGGAAGATGAGAGTAAGATAATCTTGTTGATGCTGTTCTCCAAGAAAGGTGTCGGTGTTTCAACAGCGAACTCGACAGCTTCTGGAGAACAGATCATCATGGCTCTGCGGTTGTTGACAGGTGAAGATGTCGAGGACTGCAGGAAGAGGTTGACTAGATCCGGTGAACTTTTGGGATTTGATCTGATTAAAGAAGTGTTTGAGAGGGAAAGACCTTACTTACCGAAACATCTGAGGGAAAGGAGGAGAAGGAGAGAACGGACCTCGCCAGAGAAGATGAGATACGAACTATCGGATTGGGTGATAGACGGACTCTACGGGGAGAAACAGGAGAGAACAGAGCACAAGGGAAACGGTGAGAAAGAGGAGTACGAATTCCTGAAAAAAGTGGATTCAGATGTAGAACTGTCTCAGGTAGTTTTACCCACAGATTTGAAAGAGTCCATACTATCACTATCGGAGCAGCAAAAGAACTCGGAGAAGTTCTTTGACGAGTGGAATCTCAAATCGGTGATAGGCGAAAGGAAGGGTTTGAACCTATTGTTCTCTGGATTCCCGGGCACCGGTAAGACGATGTTAGCCAAAGCTCTAGCGAACGAGTTGGACAAAGAACTTTATCAAGTGTCCTTCGGAGACATGGTGGACTGTTATTTCGGCAATACCGAGAAGAACGCCAGCAAGCTCTTCGACGCCCTGAACGAGGACTGTATACTGCTGATAGACGAGGCCGATGCGGTGCTGCAGAGGAGATCGCCTTCCGTGTCCAGCTGCGACAGGTCGGAGAACAGGGTCATCAACATCATACTGCAGGGTATGGAGAACCACGACGGAGTGATCATATTCACCACGAACATCGCCATCGGCTTGGACAGGGCGATCGAGAGAAGGCTTGACCTGAAGTTGGAGATGCCACTGCCCGACGCCGAGGCTAGGGAGAAGATCTGGGAGTACCACATACCGGAGGAAACGCCCTTGTGCGAGGACGTGTGTATCGGAACCCTCGCCGAGAAGTACGAGTTCTCCGGGGGGCACATCAGGAACTCCGTGCTGAACGCTGCAAGGAAGGCGATGCGGAAGGGCAGGGATCACGTGGAGATGGAGGACTTCGAAGAGGCCTGCGAAGAGGAGTTGAAAGGGAGTAAGGTGATGCACTCCTATCTAGGAATCCTCGAAGAAGAGCCGGAAGATGTTAGGGGATATGCATGAATCTAAAAGGGACTCCACCTTTCTTAACGGACGTTCTGAGAGAAAGTGGAAGGAGGGGACCGAGAGGAGGGGCGCTTTCACACCCCCCCTTTCGGTTCTTACTTTATGAAAAGGAGGATTTGAAATGAAAGATATATTGGAGATATGTAAAAAGAATTTGAAGAACGATCTAGAGATCTGCAAGAACAGTTTGAGGGATGACCTGGAGATATGTAAGAAGAGCTTGAAAGAAGACGTAGAGGTGATGGATTCAGTGCTGAACCCCAAGAGGGAGAAAGATGATCAGTGAGGAAGAGCTGGAAGCCTACAGGGAGCGGAGATACCTTCACTCCCTTTCTCCCTATGACCTGATGAGAGAGATACGTGTGCTGTGGGACCTGGAGAAAAGGTACGAGGAGAAGTTGGCGTGGGTTCGTGAGGAACTGGAGAAGAGGTTGGAGATCGAGAAAGGTATGTTCACGGGGGACGAAGATGAGTGAAAAAAACCCGTATTTCTGGGAACGAGAAAAAGTGGAGGATCTAGATCGGGCGGAGACGATCCTTCGGGAAGTTTTCCATGAGGATGAGAGGTTGGTTTATCTGTTCAAGTGGGCACTGGATAAAGCTAGGAGATATAAGGGACATGATTACTACACGGTGAACGGAAATATTTTCCATTCCAGAGAATGGAATGAACAAGTGGGTGAATACGATTTCGAGGTGTTGCTCGGTGAATACACTTCGGATAAAAAGTTATCTCAAGGTAACTGGATCGATGAATACAGTTTGAACATAACCAAATCTTTGCATTATGCGGATCTGGATTTATTGGAGAGAATACCGGGGATACGCTTCGTAGATTTTAAAGAATCTCCAACTTACTTATTTTACATCGCTGAAGAGATTAAACCCCTCATCGAAAAGATCGTGGAGGATTATCGATCTGATGAGCTAATATTGACCAGTAAGATCATGGATGAAGATATTGAAAAAGAAAAGTTCGAATGCCTTCTGAGATGTGTTCACGAGAAAGGCTGGAAACACGTTTTGGATGTACTGTATGATGCTGAAGGAGGTGCTTGTGATGACTGAGATCGAAGAGATGAAAGAGTACATGGCCATCGTCGGTAAGGACAAGGGTTGATATGGTGGATGAAGTTCCATAGGTTAAAATGTGGATTTAAATTGATGAGCGTGGTAAAAATTTAAGAGAGATGATGTCGATATAAAGTTGGTGGAAAAAATGGTTAATTATCGGGAAATAAAGGCGGACAGTTTAGAAAAAATTTTAGAAATTGACGGAACAAAAAGGGACTTAGATGAAAGGTTTAATGATATCTATGAAGAAGCTAAGAAAATGTGTAGGGTTATGTTTATAGCTGAAAGTCCTCCAAAATATTCTAAATCTAAGAATTATTTTTATTATGTTGGTGAAGATGCAAAACAAATTGGATTAATTGGTGCATTGTTAACACCTTTGGAAGACAATGATTTAATAAGTAAATTTGAAGATTGTGAAAATGATGATAATAAATATACTAGACTATGCAATTTTATCCATTCCGGATATTGGCTTACAGACTTGTTTTATCAACCAATAAAAGACGTTGATGAGATTACCAAAGAAAAAATTATTGATTATATGGATGCACTTGAAAAAGAAATAAAAAGTTTAGATCCAAAAAAAATAGTTATTATGTTACCAAAATCAAGTTTTAAAAAACCAGTAACTCAATCACTAATTAAACATATAAACGGACTCAATATAAATGATACGGAGATTGAATTAAAAAATAAAAATTCAAATTATCTAGATGTAGAATTAAAAATACTAAAAATGATACTGTCGTTAAATAGTAAAAAAAGTGAGATAAAATCTAAAGTTGCTCCATTTCCGAATCAAGGATTGACAAAACAATGGTGTAAAAAAGGTGTTTGTTCATTTTCGGACTGGGTTTCAAATTACAAAGAAAACGGAGTTAAAATAAAAGAATGGTTGGAAATCGATGGAGAGTGATAATATGAATTTCACACCAGAAGAAGAAAAAATAATGATAGTGAGAAGATTCTGCTACGACATAGAACGAGATGGGGTTTCAGCTGGTCTGATAGAACGGGTATCTCCTAATGATGAAGAATGTAGCGATCAGTCGAAGAAAGAAGAGACCGACGAATCGATAACAGATATAATCTACCAGATCGATCGCCCTGATAGTTTAGAGAATCTAATCAATCAAGATGGTTACACCCCGTTATTTCCCTGGTTCTACGGCAGGTATTATACTGTCCGGGTGGAAGATGGAGTCAAGGAAGTAAGAGAGAATCCTTCGGCTTCTGGACGTAATAACATCAAGGAAAGTATCAGGTCTCTTATCGAAAAAGATGAACATTTTTTGTCTCTACTTCGTTCTATCGTAGAAAGAGGAAGATTTGGTAAGATAGACCACGAGTTGTTGACCTCTGATAAATTTATTGTTGACTTCCACCTTTCCGAAGGAAATATCGAGTTTGGAAGTGACGAGAAAGAAGCTAAAGCGATCGTTGAAGGCGAAGATGGATGGTCCAAACATCTGATACTATCTTCAAGCACGAGTTTACTAACATCGAAGGTCAAAGAACTGAGTGAAATAAACGGATTCTACGTGTTCATAGACGCCCCCTCACCGGGTCTAAAGGTTTGTAGGGTGTTGATTGCGGGAGAGATAGTTTCTTTGATAGATGATATTTTAAATGGATATGAGAAAGTGGAATCATCATCTATTCACAAATTTCATTCTGAGAATTTAAAACTAGACGAAGAGGAATATAGTAAATTCAACAAGATAGTTGATAAAATTGGATGGGAAACAGTTATGAAAGAAGTGAACAAAATATATGATGGAGCGTGAAAAAAATGACAAAAGAATATGTAGAGATGTCAGAAGAAGAAATCGATAGAAGGATAAGTGGAATAGTAAAGAAATTGGAGAATCCAGAGAAGATACATGCCGAAAATTATCTTATTAATAACCCTGAGATAGAGCAGTATCTATCAAAAGAGAACTATGTTGATTTTTTTATCGATAAATTAAAATGGAACGGGGAAGGAGTAGAGCCTAAAGAGATCGGTTATGTAAAAGATATACCTCCGAGAGGTGATGATTTCGTAGTGGAGGGATATAGAATATCTGCCATGAGTATAGACGAAGCCATTAGTAGAATTAATTTAATAATGGATGAAACTGAAGGTCCACGTGTTTATTTTCAGGTCTTCACACCAGATCAACCAAGACCTATGGTAAAATTGAGAGATTGGTGGTTGAACAATTACAGGATAGAATTGGGTGCTTTAGAGGAAGCGAAAAGGACTGGAAAAATAGATGGGGGTTATTACGACTGGTGAACAAAATGGTACAAAATATCGAATTTGAATTAGATGATGAAGATTTTGAAAAGATCCTACATTTCAAGAAGGTTTTTGACGTCGTGATGAACGAGGAAACAGAAACAGAAGACTATTACAGGACAATAATGGCTGTGGGGATGAAATCGATGTTGAAGAGCGTTATCCCCCAGGATAAAGATATACTGTGGGGCGCTCTGATGAAAATAAACGAAGATAAACCAGAGTATTTTTCTGAGTTCGTGGCCGATATATTGAATGAAAACGGGGAGAATATTGAAGAGCTGAAAGGTAGAACAGCACTCTATATCAAATAATATTCCTATTTTTGACGTATATAAGTGGATAAAGGCGTATATTTAATACGTCAACTATAAATAGTGTGGGGTATATAGACGTATACAAAAGGAGATGAAAGTATGAAGTTAGGAGACATAATAAATGAAACGGATGTTGAGGATCTGGGCGATCTCATTAATGCATTTG
>CAZHUM010000001.1:0-107974 GCA_964535805.1 uncultured Thermoplasmata archaeon | reverse complement strand
TAATGTCAGACACAAGTATAATCAAGTGTTTATTATTTAAATGTTTCTTACAATTACCGCACATCGTCCTACAAAAACGGTTTTATCGTATGACAACTAATAGTAGTGCACATGATGCAAAATGTCTAGTACCAACCCTATACACCAAAAAAATATAAGTAGTTAAGGGGTTATTTGTCGGAACAGCAGAGGAATCTGAATGGATAAGATAATCCATATAAAGATAGATCGGGACGATGATTCTATCTCCCTGACCGACATCCAGGATATGATAGACGAGATCCAAAAAGAGCACCCTGATCGGGAAGTGTTTTTTGACGGCGATGAGTTCGCCATATGCAGCAGGAAAAAGAAGGGCGGGTAATCCTCTTGATTTTGATCAAACTGGGCGGAAGCGTCATAACAGATAAAGAAATCCAGTATTCTTTCGAAGAAGATGTTGCTAGACGTCTGGCCACCGAAATAAAAGGATCGGTAAAAGATGATGTCATAATCGTTCATGGTGGAGGAAGTTATGGGCACCCCGGGGCGGAGAAGTTTAAATTGAACACCACTTCACCTCTTGAAATTGATAGAGGTACGGCCGAAGTTCAGAACGATATGAGAAAGCTCAACAACGAGATTATGGATATATTGATATCTTGTGGGGTCTGGGCAGTGTCTTTACCCGGTGGGCTTGTTAGCAGATATAAAGGTGGAAAACTCTATTCTATCGATGAAAATATCTTTAGTAGCTACATCGACATCGGTCTGACACCGGTAACTTTTGGCGATGTAGCACTAGATTCCGAGTACGGTGTTACGATATGTTCTGGAGACGACCTAATGACGGCCCTTTCTTCGAAGGCGAATAAAGCGGTTTTCATAACGGATGTTGATGGCGTTTACAAGGGCGGTGAAATTCTTAACACAATAAATGCAGATATGCTGCCCCTGCTTCCTGAGGATATGCCTGCGGGAAAGAACTCCATAGATGTAACCGGGGGGATGAATGCAAAGGTGGAGAAGATGGCTGAGATAGCTAGAAACTGCAGGACATTTCTCGTGAATGGAAAAGAGCCTGGCAGGGTTAAAAGTTTATTGAAAGGTGAAGATGTTATCTGTACGGAGGTAATAAGATGATAGAATCTAGAAAAGAAGATCACATAGATATTTGTTTGAACGAAGATGTAGAGCTCAAAGAAGATTATTGGGATCAAATAAGATTTTTTCATAGAGCTGCTCCCGAAGTCAACTTCGATGATATCGATACTTCCATTGAATTTCTGGGGGCGGAGTTAAGCGCTCCTTTCATGATCTCCGCTATTACGGGAGGCTACCAGGGCGCTGAGAACATAAACGAAATTCTAGCAAAATCGACCGAAGAAGTGGGGATACCTCTTGGGGTCGGGAGTGAGAGACCCGCCCTTGAAAACCGGGCCCTCAGAGAATCTTACCAGGTGATCGCCGAATACGACCCTCCGCTTGTTTTTGGTAATGTGGGGGCTCCGCAGTTGATACCCCAGAAGGGTAAAAAAGAGTTCACCGTGGATGATTGTAGAAGAGCATTAGATATCATAGACGGAGATTTCTTGGCTGTACACTTCAACTTTCTTCAAGAGGTGGTGCAACCAGAGGGAGATCTAAGGGCGAAAGGAGTTATTGAAGCATTACAGAAAATATCTTCAGAAGTGCCGACCGTCGCAAAAGAAACCGGTGCGGGGATATCTGGGGAAACAGCAGTGGATCTCGAAGGAACTGGAGTCAGAGCGCTCGATGTGGGCGGGATGGGCGGAACGTCATTCTCAGCGGTGGAGTATTTCAGGATGAGCAACGAAGAGGAAAAAAGGTTTGCTGAAGAGCTCTGGGATTGGGGTATTCCTACACCGATATCTATTATTGAATGCAGGAAAAATGTAGATATCCCCCTCATATCCACGGGAGGAGTCAGGAACGGTTTACATATTGCTAAAGCCTTAGCGATGGGTGCAGATATCGCTGGTATAGCCGGCGGAGTACTACCTCATGTAGTCAAAGGTGAAAAGGAAACCATAGCCTATTTAAACCGCCTGAAAAAAGAATTGAAAATCGCCATGTTCCTGTTGGGCTGTGAAAGGGTGAAGGATTTAAAACAAACTCGCGTCATAATAAACGGAGATTTAAGGGACTGGATCGATGGTTAGAAAGGTGATAATTCATGGCAGACCTCAGATCTGAAATGGAAAAGAGAAAAGAAAAAATAGACAGAAATATATCTAACCTGTTCGAGGCGAGAGACCATATCATATGGGATATGATGTCGTGGTATCCTTTAGCGGGTGGAAAGAAACTCAGACCATTTCTCACCATGATCTCTGCCGGGGCTTTAGGAGGTGACGAAGAGAAAGCTATGCCGGTGGGTATATCGTTGGAATTGATACATAACTTCACATTGGTCCACGATGACATAATGGACGACGACGAACTCCGAAGGGGTAGAAAGACACTGCATAGAAAAGAAAGCATCCCCAGCGCCATCAATGCAGGAGACGCCCTTTTCTCGCTTTCTTTCAGGGAGTTATCTAGGGCCGATGTTGACGGTGAAACCCTAAGGAAAATAATCTACGATGTATCCAACAGCGTTGTGAAGATAGCGGAGGGACAGGAGGAGGACATGAGGTTTGAAAAAACCTTCGATATATCCGAACAAGAATTTATCGATATGATCGACAAAAAGACAAGCTGGCTCTTTCAGGCATGCACCAGGTGCGGGGCTATGGTCGCAGGAGCTGAAAAAGAAGAGATAGGAAAGATGGGGGAATATGCAAAGAACATGGGCATCGCGTTCCAGATACAGGATGATTACCTTGACCTGATAGGAAATCAGCATGAGATCGGGAAAGAGGTGGGGAGTGATATAAGATGCGGGAAACGCACCCTTGTGGTGATCCACGCTCTGAACAAGCTTGATCGCACTGATTCGAAAAGACTGATGAATTTATTGGACCAGGAAAAGAACACGGATGGTGAAATCCACGAGGCTCTAGATTTGATGAAAAAAGCAGGCTCTTTAGAGTATGCACGTTCTACAGCTGAGATGTACGGGAAAAAGGCCAAAGAGAACATTGCGTTCTTACCTGACTCAATTTACAAAGAGATTCTCATCGAATTGGTCGATTACATGATCAAAAGGGAAACATAGAAGTCCAGACTTAGAAAAATTACAACAGCTCATCTAGATGCTTTTTCATCTCATCGATTCGTTCTTTCTTGCGTTCGAGTTTCTTCTCCTTTTCCTCTAACTCTTTCTCCCATTTCTTGAGTTCTTTTTCTTTACTTTCAAGTTCCTTCACATTCTCCGATTCTTCCTTTAGATTAGCCCAGGTTTCGGATACCTTCGCCCTCTCTCTCTTCAATTCTTCCTGTGTATCTGCTAGGTCCTTCTCCCTCTCTCCCAACTCCTCTGCCATACTTATCAGAGATGCCTTCTTAGCTTCTAATTTACTCTCCCTCTCGTTCAATTCTTTTTCCTTTTCTTTGAGATCTTTCTCCAGTTTGATTCTTTCTTTCTCGAGTTTCCTTTTTTCGTGTTTGATCTCTTCCAGCCTTTTCTTCTCCTCCCTTGCTTTCTTGGATTTGGCATAATCCATCAAGCTCATGGCGCTCTGTTTCACATCCTGTAGATGTTCCTTTTCTTCATCGATCTCTTCTCTTTCCCTCTTCAACCGGTCCTCCCTCATGGATAATTCTTTTTCTTTCTCTTCAAGTTCCTTTTCATCTTGACGCAGCTCTGATTCTCTCATCTCGATCTCTTCTATCCGTCTGGGGATGCTCTTCTTCAGTTCCTCCAATTCACCCCTCTCTTGTTCGATGCTGCCCAATCTATCGTTCAACTTATCCTCGTACTCTTCGAGATCTTCTTCCCATGATTCCAGGTTCTTTTCCCGTTCTATAGCCGCTTCACTCCACGACTTTACCTTCTCCATCTCTATTGTGAGTTCCTCGATCTGTTCTTCGATCTCCTCTTCTTTCTCTTCTATCTGGGATTCCTTTTCTTCGATCTCCCCCTTTCTTCTCCTGATGTCCATATCTTCATCGTAGAGTTTGTCTTCCCGTTCGTCAAGCTCCATTTTCTTCTCTTTTAACCTACCTTCCTCTGATTTGAGTCTCTCTAACTTCTCACCGACCTCCTTCCAAAGGGAAATTACCTCTTTTCTCTCGTCCTCCACTTTCTTCGCTTCATCCTCTAATCTCGATTCACGTTCTTTGACTTTTGCTTCCTTTTGATTTATCTGTTCTTTGTCCTTTTTAACCTGTTTTTGGATCACTGCCAGATCATCTTCTTTCTGGGCTAGTTCATCCCTCCAACGGGTCAGTTCTTTTCTCAACTCGTCGATACCCATTTCCTGTATTTCGACCCCTCTTTCTCTTTCATCGAGTTCATCTAATTTTTCTTGTATCTTTTCCTCTTTCTCTGAAAGGGCCCCTTCTCTTTTGTTCAATTCTTTTTCTAGCTCGGTTAGGTTGTTTTCCTTCTCTTCCAGATGCTTATGTTTTTCATCGAGAGTTGCTTCTCTCTGGGTGAGTTCTTTTTCTTTTTCTTCGACCCTCTCCGAGAAACTTTGCTTTCTCTTTTCTAATTTTTCCTCTTCCCTTTCTAAATCTTCCATCCATCCATCCAATTCCTCTCTGAACTTGTAGAGCCCTTCTTTTTCTTCTTCCAGGTCCTCTATCTCTTCTTTGAGCTTGCCCTCACGCTCATTTAGGTCCTGTTCCCAATTATTCAATTCGTCTTCTCTTTTGTTCAGCTCCTGTTCTTTATCTGCGAGTTCTTCCTCTTTGGAATCTAACTCCTTCTTTCTTTTGTCTAGATCTTTTTCTAGTTTATTAAATTCATCTTCCCTAGCATCTAATTTTTCTTTCCTTTCCTTCAAATTATTGTCCTTCTTATCCAATCTGGATTCCAGATCTTTAAGCTCATTTTCTTTAACGCCGATCTCTTCAGACCTCTCTTCTAGTTCATTTTCTCTCTCGTTTAACCCGTTCTCCCATTCATCGAGAGACTTTTCTCTTCCATCTAGATCACTTTCTCTTTCATTGAGCTTTTCCTTCCTCTCATTGAGTTCTTTCTCTTTATCTTCGTTCTCTTTTTGTTCGGTTTGTATCTGGTCTTCTAGTTTCTGCAGTTCTTCTTCTTTCTCGTTCAATTGTTTTTGTCTGCTGTCTAGATGTTCCTTCCTTTCATCCTGTTCCTTCTCCCTCGTCTTGATCTTTTCTTCTCTCTCCACGAGTTCTGCTTGAACTTCATCAAGGTTCCCTTCGAGATCTTCTAGTCTGTTCGAACGGGCATCTAGTTCATCTTCCAATTCAGTAAGTTCCTCTTCTTTCTCATTCAAACTTTCCTCAAGCCGATCAAGTTCTTTATCTCTAGAATCCAGTTCTTCTTCCCTCTCCTCTACTTCGGCCTCCCACTCGGCCATCCGTGTATCTTTTTGCTGGAGCTTACTCTCTTTTTCAGCGATTTTCTCTTCTCTTTGGTCGAGATCCTCCTTCCTATCCTTTAATGTATTTTCTAATGACTCCAGGGTTTCTTGTTTTTCATCTAATCCTTTCTCAAGGTCGGTCAACTCTTCCTCCAAATCGCCTAGTTCAGAGTCTCTTTTCTCCAAACTTTCTTCTTTGCTCTCTAAATCTTCCTCGAATTTCTGTAATTCCTCTTCTTTACTCTCTAGGGAATCCTCTTTTTCAGATATCTTTTCCTCTCTTTCACCGAATTCACTCTCTTTATCATCCAGTCCTTCTCGCTTGTCGTCCAGATTTTTTTCTCTCTTCTCAAGTTCATCTTCTTTGGCTTCTATTTCCTGCTCTCTATCGGATAGCGAATCCTCCTTCTGATCCAGTTCTTCCTGAAACGCGTCAAGTTCCTCTTCTTTTGATGACAGCTCGTCTAGTTTCTTTTCTGCCTTCTCTATCAGAACTTCTTTCTCTTCTACATCGACCTCCCTTCTTCCGATCTCAGCTTCTTTTTCATCCAAGGCGTCTTCTTTCTCTTCTAATCTCTCTCTCTCCTCGGTTAGCTCTGCTTTTTTCTCCTCCCAGTCCTTGAGCTCTTCTCTCAGTTCTTCAAGATTGGATTCAAGTTTCTCAGCCTCCTCTTTTTTATCAACTATATCTTGATCCAATTGTTCTAATTCTTCCCTTTTCTCTTCGTACAACTCATTCTTAATGTCCTCTCTGAGGGTCTCTTCTTTCTCTTCCATCAATTTTTTCTTTTCTTCTAATTCTTTTTCTAATTCTTCCAGCTCCTCCTCTTTCTTTTCCAGGGCGTTTTCCTTCCTGGTCATGGCACCCTTTCTTCCGTCGAGACTTCTCTTTATGTTCTGTACCTCTTCTTCCCTCTCCCCCAACTCGGCCAATCTATTCTCGTATTCTTCTTTTTTCTCCCCCACTTCCTCTTTCGTTGCTTTTAAACCATCTTCCTTTTCCTGAATCTCTTCTTCCTTTGCATCCAGTTCCTTTTTCCTCTCCTCCAAGTTTCCAAGTACTTCTTTTCTCTTTTCCAGTTCTTCCTTTTCTTTTTCAAGTGCTTCTCTTTCTTTCTCAACCTTCTCTTCTTTCTTATCTATATCCTCCCTCTTCTGTTTGATATCTTTCTTTTCTTTACGTAGTTCGTCTATCTCTGCTTTGATCTTATCCAGTTCTTTTTTGGCCCCTTCGGATTTCTTTTTCTCTTTTTCTAGGGTCTCTACTTCATCGGATAGTTTTTCCTTTTCCTCCTTCAGCTCATCTCTCTTCTGTTCCAATTCCTGTAATTCTTCATCCATCTCGCTTATCTTACCCCTCTCCTCCTTCAGCGCTTCTTTTTCTTCCTCCAACTCAGAGATGGATGTGTTGAGTTCCTCTTTTTTATCTTCAAGTTGAGCTATTTCATCTTTTAGTTCAGAGATCTCTCCTTTCTTCTCTTTTACGTCCTCTTTTTCCTCTTCTAGCCCCTCTATAGACTTTGACAGCTCTTCCTTCCTTCCTTCTAACGATTGGATTTCACCTTCCAGCTCTTTTACCCTTTCTTCCTTACTCTCCATACTTTCCCTTTCTTCACTTAACTCATCGATAGATTTGTTTAGCTTTTCTTTTTCACCTTCGAGGGAATCTATCTCTTCCTCTAGTTCCTTCAATCTTTTCTCTTTCTCATCTATCTCCTCCTCGATCTCTTCGGTTTTAGATCCGGCCTTCTCTTCTTCTTCAAGAACTTTTTTCGCTCTTTCTCTTAGACCCATTTAAAAAACACCTATATCCCGAAAGCATCCAAGACTTTTTCGTAAAGTTCGAATTCATCCGATTTCGCGAATTCCTTAATCTTATCTTCTGGCAGCTCGCCTAATAAACTGTCTAAAATCTTAAGGATGGATTCGATCTCGTCGATCTTCACATCAAGTTCTCCACCTTCTTCCTTTAACCGGTCTCTTTCTTCTCTTAATTCTTCTAATTCTTTCTCTAATTCATCTACCTTTTCCTGCCACTCCACTTCCTTCTTTTTGATCACATTCTTGATCTGAGCAATATTCGCATCTGAGAGATTTTCTATCTCATCCATGTCCTCCTCGCCCCACATGTCCTTCAGCTTGAATAGTTCGCTCTGGATCTTCTTTTGTTCCTTCAGCCATTCATCGGGAGTAACGGCCCCTTCTTCTGGCATCTCTTCTTCGATCTCTTCCAGCTTTTCTCCCCCTTCCTCGTACTTCTTTTTCATCTCTTCCAATCTTTTTTCTTTGTCGTTGAGGTCTTGTTCCCAGGCACGTAACTGGTTCTCCCACTGCTTCAATTCTTTTTCTCTTCGGACAAGTTTATCCTTTTTATCTTCGATTTTGTTTTTCTCCTTCTCCCTCTGTTTCACCACCTTTTTGAACTCCCTGACACGGTCTTTGAGTTCTTCCTGTTTTTCTTCCATCTCGAATTTTTGTTTGTCTAATAGGGCATTCACAGCTTCGCCCATATTGTTCAAACAGTCGATCATATCCAGAAGGTTCTGTTTTTCCTCTCTTAGCATCCTCAGTTCATCTTCTGTTATCTCTAATTCCTCTCCCTCTGTTTTTTCAACTTTTTCCTCTAATTCCACGATATTGTTCTCTACGATCTTGATCCTATCCTGAGTGGCTTCTATCACTTTCTGAAATGGCTCGTCCAGTTCCTCTAGTAATATACCTCTCCCCTCTCCTTCTTCAACCCCCATCCCGGAAGCGACTTTCCTGAATACGTCCGCGGCTTTCCTTTTCTCTTCAATCTTGCTCTGCAATTTTTCCTCAGCCTCATCCCCCCATCCGATCAACCGGGACAGAAACTCATCGTCCTCTTTCTTGGACTCGCTATCACCTATCAAATTGGTCCCGCATTTAGGGCACACGTCCTCAAGATTGCCAACGGGCGTTCCACAGGCGTGGCATACCTTGCCCTCGATAACCCCCTCATCTAATTTTTCTCCGCAGTTTGGACAGTTTTCGTCCTCTTCCGAAACAGCGGTTCCACAATAAGAACAGTATATAGTACCGCTTTCACTACGTATCTTCTTTGCCATGGAATAGTGACGGATTATAAGTTAATAGCTATAAACTTTTTTGGATAAATACCAATGTTTTTGATCATTTTAAATACCCTTTCAATCTATCTCGAGCGTAAAAAAGTGCCAACATGGTATGGGGGTGGTCTATCCTTTTATCATCCAGCATCTGATATGCTTCCTTGATAGAGACCAATTCTACTTCCATATCCTCTCCGTGATCGTGATTGATGATTCCACCCCTTTCCGCCTTTCCCAGGAACAAATAGGCCGTCTGATTGTTCAGGCTGGCTATGGGATGATATTCACACAGCTTCTCCCCACCCTTCAGCAGGAATCCCGTTTCTTCCTCCAGTTCGCGCTCCGCGGTTTCTATCGGTTCTTCCCCTTCGTCTATGAGGCCAGCAGGGATCTCCAACACCATCTTGTCGATAGGATACCTGTAATTCTTTATGAGAACGAACTTATCTCCGTATACGGGGAGAACACCAGCAAAATCTGGAATGTCCAGCATCGTGTAGGTTTTCTCTTCACCGTCCTTCATCACAACTTCGTCCTCTTTCAGTGTAAAAAATGTGGACCTAGCGACGATTTTAGAACCGTTCTTTTCCCATCTGCTCATGAAAATAAAGTGCCCCTCTGCCATATATTATTTATTCAAAGTAGAAAAGGCTCTACGATGAAAATGAAGCCAAGGATTATGAAAGCTAAAGCAGCGATCAACTCAATTTTTTCCTTTTCTATAAATTGAGCTATTCTATTGCCTAGAAATACACCAACTGCGATCACCAACAAGAGGCCTGCCAAGGAACCGGCAAGAACTGAAAAGGGTTGCATATATCTAGCCGTTAAGGCGATAACCGCCAATTGTGTTTTATCTCCAAATTCTGCAATGAAAGAGAGGAAAAAGGATTTCTGAAAAATTTTTCTATGGTGCATTTGTTCATGACGGTATTTTTCCTCTTTGTATAATGAGATCACTCCGAATAAGATGAAAACAAGACCGGCAAAAATCTTGATATAAAACATCGGGAAGACAGTGTATAATATAGAACCGATGGCTACACCAATGACTGTCACCACACCCATACCCATAAATATACCACAAAACACAGGTCTGTAATGGTATTTGGAAGCCAAACTTATTGTCATCACCTGCGATTTGTCCCCTAACTCGGCCAGGGCGACCAAAACAAATGACATCGCTAGAACAACATACCATTCCATGGGCGTTATTATGCATACGGTATATTATTATTTACGTTAATTTGATGTTCAGGTAGTAATACACGATCAACGTTATCAGTCCTCTGACGGCCCCACTCATTATATTTATGAAAACGAACCATTCTCTAGACAGAGCTCTTCCATGATCTTCCTCTGGATTCAGCAAAGAAAAGAGGTACAGGGTAATCGAATCTATCATCAGCGGTGTGCTTAAGATCAAAAATAGGCCCACGGAACCGTATTTCTCAACGAACCATTCGGAAAAATCAACGATCTTCTGGATGAACCGGTTCTCAACTGACATCTTTTTGAAGCGTTCTCTTACTTTCGTACCGATCTCGAAAACTATGAATGATCCGACACCCTTGCCCAAAGCGAGTACGGTGATCAATATGGCGGGGTGTATATGGAAGTTGAACAGCCCGACTTCTACGGGTATGGGCAGTATAACGGCAGCTAGAACAGCGTAGGTGAAGAATAATATGGAATACTGAAGGGGGTCGTTTCCGATGCTGAATAATATGTTCATCAAGCTCATATTTTTTCGTCCGTCTTGTGCCGTTTCTTATTTTTGGTCGCGTTCATTGATATCCTCATTAGTTATAAATAATATGTTATAAATGTCTTAAACGATATGGCTCCATCTTATCACTCGATTAAAACTAAGGGTTTGATAGGTACTGTCAAACGTTTCTTCAATATGCGAAGGAGATACGGCTTTAGTACCAAAAAGATGGAACAAAATATAAAAAAATACATCGGGATCGTGGAGGAAAGCCAAACCCCCCTCACCATATTCATACCCGCGGTCGTTTTAGAAAAACATTCAGATTTTTTAGGTAGTATCGATTCAGACATAGTAGAGTTCGGAGTGCACGGACACGTTCATATCGATTATCGTGTACTACCAGATACCGAAATAGATCGCCATCTGAAATCAGCGGTTCAGATATTCCGTGAAAATGGCTTTAAACCAGAGGGCTTCAGGGCACCATATCTTGCATGGAACGAAAAATTGATAAAAAAATTATCGGAAAATTTTACCTATGATTCATCACAATCCTACGACTCCGGTGTGCTGCCTGATAAATATAGGAATAACAGCAAGTGCAGCACGATAATCGATTACTATGCTCCCCTCAGCGAACCAGAAATTAAATCTAAACACGGGGTCACTATGATACCCGTCTGGTTACCAGATGACGAGATATTGGTGGACAGGTTCGGATTCAGTGACAAAGACATAAGCCGATATTGGATAGAAATGGCAAAAAGTGCATTTCGAAATAAATACCCATTGGTCATCCAACTGCATCCCGAAAGGATATCGTTCTGTGAAAGGGCCCTCAGAGATTTGATAAAATACGGCAGAGAACACAACGCTGAGTTTTTGAAATTATCGACCCTTGCTGCAAAAATATCCTCTGCCAGGACCCCAGTGGATTCTAAACGTTATATCGCTATTACTGGTGACCTGGATATGCTCTGTCTTCAGGATCGAAAAACCATGAAACGAGAGTTGAAACATATGGGAGGTGTCACATGAAAATAGTGGGGGCTGTCGAAAACAAAGAATGGGCTCGATACGTTTCTATACACCCCTATGGAAATATCTTCCAGAGCCCGGAGATGAATGAGGTGTATTCAGACACCGACTACTACGAGCCAGTGTTCATCGTAGCTAAGGAAAGAGGAGACATACAAGGACTGATTCAGGGTGTCATCATCCAAGAAAGCGGTTTTATCAAGGGGAAGATGTCATCTAGATGTGTAGTAAGAGGGGGACCTTTGGTATCTGACCCATCTATAGTAGGGCCACTGTTGGAGAAATTTTCGGATAGAGTGGAAAAAAAGGCTATATTCACTCAATTGAGGAATCTTTTCGACACCAGCCATTATAAGAAAAAAATAATCGACGAGGATTTTGATTTTGACTCCCATCTTAATTATTTGGTTGATTTAGATTGCAGTGAAGATGAGGTATGGAACGGCTTCAGTAAAAGCAGGCGAAAGGGTATAAGACAAGCACAGAGGGCGGGGATAAAAGTCAAAAAGGTGTCAACGGTGGAAGAGATGGAGATATTGTACGACCTGATTCAAAAAACCTACAGCAGGGTTCAGATTCCGGTGGCAAGTAAATCCCTATTCACTTCAGCCTTTAAAAACCTATCAGACAAAGAAATGATACTGCCGTTATTGGCTTACAATAAGGGAATTCCTATCGCAGGGAGGATCGCGCTGTGTTACATGCACACCATCTACGATTGGTATGCAGGGGACGAAGAGGGTTACAGAGATGAACATGCAAATGAACTGCTCGTGTGGGAATTCCTGAAACACGGTGTAGAAGGAAGTTATAAAATATTCGATTTCGGGGGTGCTGGACACCCGGACGAAAAATACGGGCCCAGGGAGTTCAAGAGGAGATTCGGCGGTAAAAAAGTCAATTTCGGACGCTATGAAAAGGTCCATAAACCCATCATGCTGTCCATGAGTGAAAAAGCATACAAATTGTATAGGAGGCTGCTGTAGGGGGATACACATGAATTTCACATTTAGACAAGTATTACTGGCACTTCAAAAAACGGTGCCTAGCTGCCCCGTATTTGAATACTTAGAGAAACGCTTACTTGACAAATCAGATCATAATTTACCCTTCTCACCGACATTTATAATAGGTCCACCTAGAAGCGGTTCTACCCTATTATATCAACTGTTAGCATCCAATTTCAATTTTTCATATTTTTCCAACATCACGGCTTTTTTCTATAAAAGTCCCGCTTGGGCGACTAAGAAATTTTGTAGTGAAAAGAAAAGGTACGACCCAGATGATTACAAAAGTGAATACGGGCTTATCGAAGGCATCCGCTCCCCATCGGAAGCCGGGCAGCTTTATCGATACTGGTTCGAATCCGGTAAAATGGATGATAAAGAACGGAAACGAATATCCAAAACGATCGGATATATCTCATATTTCACTTCTCGACCCTTTATCTGGAAGAACCTAGATCTGAGTAAAAAGATAGATGAAATCAATCAAATCTTTTCAAATCCAGTATTCCTTTTCATGAAACGTGACCCCCTTTATACCGCCCAATCTTTGTTGATCTCCAGACGGAAAAGGTACGGAGACTACAAAAGATGGTTCGGCATCAAACCCCCTGGCTATGAAAAGATAACGGAACACCCACCTCATGAACAAGTTGTTTTGCAGGTAAAATCCCTGGAAGACCACATAGAAAAATCGATAAAGAAAAATGAAATCAAGGCTATACATCTCGTTAACTATGAAGAATTGTGCAAGAACACAGAGCTACAGTTGAAATCTATAAATCGTTTCTACAACGATATTGGCCTAACATTACAACGTATCTCTAGAGATACTCCATCGTTAGCTTCTTCTAATATGCAAAAAGTATCTGACAGCGATTGGAAAAAGCTCAAGGGCCATGTGAAAAAGCATTTTTGACGTTCTTTACAAAAATGTTATAAATTTCCCACGCCCTTTATCTTATGAAAATGAAAATATTAATAACCATCCAGCACCCAGCCCATGTACATTTTTTTAGGAACGCCGTCAAGAGGCTGATAAGCGATGGACATGACGTAAAGATAGTCGTAGTGGATAGAGAGATAACGTCGTATCTACTTGACACGTACGGTTTGGAGTATGATGTGTATGAAAAACTGTACGACAGCATGGTCGGTAAAGGTTACGGACAGCTGAAGCGCCACCGCCGCCTCTACGACATATCCAGAAAATTCCGCCCCGACATAATAACCGCCACGGGGGAACTCGCAGTGTCTCACGTGGCGAAAATATTCGGAGCCGATTCCATCGTTTGGCCGGACACCGAGCCAGCAAAGATCATCCATACCGTTTCATTTCCCTTCGCTTCTGCCATCATGACGCCGGATTGCTTTTCCTCTAGAGTACCCACGGGAAGATACATCCAGTATCCTGGATACCATGAATTGGCCTACCTACACCCAAACCGCTTCGATCCGGATCCATCCGTATTAGATAAAATCGATGTTTCTTCGGACGAGAGGATCATATTGGTACGTTTTTCCTCATGGGATTCCAGCCACGATATCGGTCAAAAAACATTTAAAGATATGGAAGAGAGGATGGATCTTGTATCCCGTTTGGAAGAGCATGGAAAGGTTTTAGTGACTTCTGAGATAGACCTCCCGTCTGAGATGCGCGATAAAGGGCTTAAAATATCCCCTGAAGATATACACGACCTTCTTTACTATACTGACTTGTATGTGGGGGAGGGAGCTACATTGGCCTCGGAAGCCGGTGTATTGGGTGTGCCCTGGATATGGATATCCGGGAAGGAGAGAAGAGGCTACTTGGACGACCAGGAAAGAAGGTACGGACTGGGTTTTTCTATAGATACCCCCAGGGGTGCATTAGAAAAGGCGCAGGACCTGTTAAAAACCCCTACACTAAAAGAAACATGGCGGAAAAAACGGAAACGCTTGTTGAAGGAAAAGATAGACGTAACATCCTTCATGGTGTGGTTTTACGAGAAGTGGCCCGAGAGTTTTGAACTTTGTAAGAAAGGAAAAAATCCGTATTTTTGATCCAAAAAGCCCTTATCGACATTTAAAAATATAGCGATAGAAGAATTTTTATAAACTCTGATGTTAACTATATTTGATATCTTGAAAAAGTCCTTAAAGGTAGCGAAGAACACATCATGGCTGATAGGAGCGAAGCTGACATCTAGAGTATTGACAGCGTTGTTTATCATCCTCCTAGCTAACCATCTCCTTCCGAGGTCCTTCGGTGTGTACAACATCGCGATCTCGCTCTCTTATGTGGCTACGGTGATAGCCGATTTCGGTTTCGATGAGTTAACAATAAGGGAGGTCTCCCGAGATAAATCAAAGGCACCAGAGATGTTGGGAAATATATTGGCCCTCCGTGTACTGCTAGGATTACTGACTCTTTCACTTTTATATATAGTCTATTACACCATATTCAGGGAACTCAACGTCAAGCTACCTGTTCCCGTGCTGATCGTCGCGGCATCTATGATACTGTTGGAAAAACTTTCTGGAGCTTTTATTGCCCAATTTCAGGCATTGCAGAGGATGGAATTCCAGGCATTCACAACGGCTGTTTCGAAATCTGTTTATTTAGCCCTGGGTTTCATAGGAATTTATTTGGGTTTCGATCTGTTCTATATCCTACTTCTGCTCTTTGTTTCTTACCTTTTCAATTTCTTAATCTCTTTATTCGTATATTATTCGATGTTGAACGGCAGCATAAAAAAGCCAACATTAAATAAATGGCCAGATTTAGTTAAAAAAGCCTCTCCGTTCACGGTCTTCATCTTCCTGAGTATGGTCTACGGACACGTTATCATCTTACTTTTATCTATCTTCGAAGGCGATTATTCCACCGGCGTATATGGAGCAAGCTGGAAGATAATAGTCTTTTTCGGTGTGGTCCCATACTCTTTCGGAAGGGCACTTTACCCGATATTCTCGCAACACCATCATTCAAGTAAAAAGATAATGAAGAAAACATACCGTCATTCGTTGAGATATCTCCTCGTGTTTTCTCTTCCGCTGACATTGGGATTGTATGTCATCGGAGAAGATATACTCCAATTCATTTATCGTACGGAGTTTTCAGCCACCGTTCCAGTCTTTAGAAACATCGTATGGATGCTGCCCTTTTTGTTCATGAACGGCAGCCTGAAAATGGCCCTCTGGGGCAGCGACAAAACCAAGGATTCAACAAAAAATCTAGCACTCGCTTCCCTTGTTCTGATCGTCACAGCTATAATAGCGATACCCCGATTCGGTGTTGTAGGAGCGGCTATAGCAGTAGTCCTGGCCGAGATCGTGCATTTCATGGCAAATTATAGGATAGTCACATCATACCTAGGCGCTATCCCATTAACTGATTTTTGGAAACCCTATATCTCAAGTGTGATCATGGCGGTATTCTTGTATTCCAATGAATACATACCACTCACCATAACACCGCTCTGGCTCCTTCCGATAGCTATCACGTTGTATTTCATCACGCTCTATTTATTGAAGGGCATAGGCGAAAACGATATAAAGATGATGAAGGAGCTTCTGGGCATGGGAAAAAAGGTTCGACCGTGAATGAATTTATCTGTGGGAAAATTAATTAATAGGATGAATAAGCTTGTTATATATTGATGAAGATAACCAGAGGAGTAGCTGCATTGATACTAGTCATTTTGATGATAACTCCCATTTATTTAGAGGGAATATCGAGTGAAGAAGGTATTAGCCTCACACCATCTACATCCTCTTATTCTTCATCCCATGATACGATCTATGTGTTTGGAGGAGGTAATTCACTCTCATCGATATACACTGATGTTGGCGATGAAACCGTTTTCTACTACGACAGTCCAAACCGCACGGGGTATTGTTATGCGAATCTTACGGTTCAAGGATGGTTGAATATAACGGATGAGACCCTATATTTTGATAACGAAAAAACCTTCCAGATAAACTCAACCGGAGGGGTTAACATAACTCGCTCAGAGATAGCGGGCAAGCCCGAGGAAAAGAGGTGGTGGGAAGGAGAGAACCGATACAACATACATAAGAACGAATCCGGTACTTTGTACGTTGAAGGGAGCCATATAATGGACACGGGGTGGGGTAATAACGTAGGTAAAAGGGGGATAGAGATCTATGGTACTGGTGTAGAAATAGTGAACACCATACTGTCCAGCGGGTTAAACGGACTGGTTTTCTATGCCGCCGGAGATATAACCGACCAATATCTCAATAATATAACCTTTAAAAATTTTGACAGTACAGGAATTCTACTATCGAGCGGGACCAATTTCGTGAACATCACGAATTCTACATTCTATGATAACTGGGAATACGATGCTAGCGTGACCAGCAGTGGGAATTTAACTCTGATGAACTGCACCATAGATGACTGGGAGATAACATCTGGCGGGCGTATCAAGAAAGGCTACTATCATGACTTTCTGGTGAAGAACGGTAGCGATATACTCGAAAATCATGAAGTAAAAATTTTCCCAAAGGAGGGCGGTAGTGAGAGAACCTACTGGACCGATGACATCGGTAGATTACACGAGATACCATTCATATGGAGGACTAACGGCAGCACATATTCACAAAAAAATATTTTCGGGATAACAGCGGACAATAAAACTACTTACTTCTCACCCTCCTCTTATAATTTCATCTCTCTTAACACCTCAACCACGGAAAGGATTTACCTTACCAACGTCACCACCGATCCCACCTCTTTCGTACCCATAAATAATTCTATGGGTCCGCAGAACATAACTTTATCCGTTTCCGTCACCAGTAATCTTACACAAAACTACCAAGGTAATGTTACGTTCTATTACAGAGAAATTCCGATCGCACAAAAGAGTATCTCCGTGTCACCGGATGCGTCTGAAAAAATATCAGTAGATTGGATTCCAGAGGTTGAAGGATATGATAAGATACGCGCTGAAATCGACCCGGTTCGATCCATTACAGATGACAACCTCAAGGCGTGGTCAGACGTTTTCTTCGCCGGTTATTACAACGAAACCATCGTGCCCTATAAGAACAAAACAGAAAAATGCCTGCAGATGATGGAATGGGGGGTAAAGAACGAAGATGCCGACGGGTATTATACGATCTACGAAGATTGGCTGCCTGATATATTGATGGAGATGGGACTTGCATACTACGGTGCTCACGCACGCACCGGTAACGATAGCTATCTTGAAAGAGGAGAAAAACAATTCGATTACGCCTTGAGCTTCAGGGATGAGTGGGGTCTGTACAATTTTAGTACGGTTTACGAAGTAAGAGGACTATTTGAAGATACATACGAGGAATGGAACACACATAGAAACGTTAGAGCCGCTTTGGCCCTGCAGGATGCATATTTTTACACACACAATGAAACGTATCTAAATGCATTCGATACGGTCATCGATTTTATTTTGAACAAGGTGGCCATGGACAATATCACATATCATGGTGGAATCAACTACACCGTGCCATGGACATCCACGGAACCCAACAACGGTTCAGGGGGGATAAAAGGGGTGAACAAAGACCATCCATTTGTTTACGTAAATGGTTATAGTAAACTTGGCAGGTTATTCACACAAGCGTACTTCGATGAAAACTTGAACAGCAGTTACTATCACGACGATAGGCTTTTACCACACATGAGGACTTGTATTCGATACATAATCAACGATCAGATATACACCGGCGATTCCAAGGGCACTTGGGCATATTTTAGTTATCTAGATGAGCCGGACCCATGGAGACGAAGGAGCATGAAGTATGGTGCACTAGCTGCCAAAGAACTTGCCAGAACAAATACATACCTTAACTGGGACAACATATCCAAGACGATCGATAACTACACAGATTATGTAGAACAACATCTCACTATCAGGTCTGCCATCGATACACACAACGGAGGAAGTGCAACGATCACGACATATAACTCATGGAGCTCACTTTACAATACCACCGGTAGGAACGTTTCTAAGATAGATAATATCAAATATTCCAATATATTTTTCAACGACGACGGAACGTTCAACTGGTTCCAAATAGATACGGACAGATTGACCAACGATCCCGAGGTGATAGGATTCCTCTACGTTCATTACAATCCCTTCCGAAGTTTTTTATGGGACCGATATTACGAAGCTAGAAGGAGTTTGACACACAATATCACACTAGGATCAAGCGGGGCATCAGAAGGATGGAATTTTATCTCTACAAATTTAGTTCCGAAAGATAAGAGCATAGAATCAATGTTGAACGCCCCAGAAAGGGGTATAGAAGGAAGTTACGATAAAGTGATGTACTATGACAGCACAGATGGAGAGTGGAAAACGTTCGCCGCGGGTAGATCGAGTCATTATAACGACCTTAACACATGGGATCATACCATGGGTATTTGGATACACATGACGAAGAACGACACACTAACCATCCAGGGTCATCACCCATACAGAACAAAGATCGAATTGAAACCAGGATGGAACATGGTAGGATATCCATCCGAATCTAATAAAATCGCCTCAAATACCCTCCCATCAGAGATCACGAAACTCGGTGTTTATAATGAATGGGCCCCCTACAATCTGGAGTACATCCAAGACCTTTCAACCGAGGTTTTGGTAAAAGGTAGAGCATATTGGGTCTATAATGGGGCGGATGCCCCCGTAGATTGGTCCGTGGATTATTAGGTCGTTTAAATATATTTTATTGGGATATTTATTTAAATATCTATTCGATTTACACGCCATGGCTGAGCATAAAGTCATACTCCTGACTGTCGATTCGCTAAGAGCTGATGCGCTGTCCATCATGCCCGACCTTTCAGCTCTAAGGAAGGAGGGTGCACACATATCCAAAGTTTATGCAAACGGTCCTTCCACACCCTTCTCCTTCCCCAGTTTGTTCAATATGAATTATCACCCCTTTTTCGATAAACCCAAGATAATATCCCCCACAATTGTTGAGCTTTACAGAGAAAGGGGCTATAGAACAGCGGGCGTGGTGGCCAATAACCCATACATATCAAGCCTCTCCGGATATCAGAAAGGTTTTTCATTTTTCGAGGATTACATGTCTTCTTTACGGGCCAAAAGAAGAGTGAGCGCATCATCCATGATCGATAAAGCTCCAAAATTTCTGAGGGATCTTAAAGATGTGTATAAATGGTATTTTAAGGAAGATATAACCTCAGCTTGGGGCAGTGGAGTGGCGATTGAAGATGCAACCAGAGTATTAACACGCAACGAGCCCGTTTTCCTATGGCTGCATCTCATGGATACCCATTATCCATACACACCTCCATTAGAAAATACCAAGTTCAACTATAGCGATATCGTACGTCTCAACAAATTTAGAAAAGAGCATAGATTGCATGATCTAGGAGACGAAAAAACCTTGAAAGATTTAAGACAGCTGTATAACGATTGCGTAAGATGGACGGACATCCAGATCAGATCGCTGTGTGAAATGTTAAAAAATCAGAATTTGTGGGACACCACCGACCTGATAATAACTGCAGATCACGGAGAGGGTTTCTATGAGCACGGATTTTTAGGGCATCCAGCACAGTTGTATGAAGAATTGGTTCGAGTTCCCCTGGTCGTCAAGGTGAAGAGCAAAAATGAAGCAAGTCTGCCCATCAGACAGTTGAGAGATGTACCCGAATTACTCCTTTCCATAATGAAACCTGGATCCAACACCTTTGAAAAGGAAGCGAACCAGGATGATTCGATCCCCCTTCGAGCCTGCCATGCAGGGAACAGAAGCTGTATGAAGGGAGATGTTAATCTGATCGGACATCCCGATAAATTGGATTACAACATCTACGGATTTGTCAAAGACGACTATAAACTGATCTATGATGAAGAAACCAAAAATCTAGAGTTTTACAATCTTAAGGAAGATCCAGGAGAAAGGAATGATATCTCAAATGAAAACAAAACCACTATAAAAAATCTAATAGATGAGAGCTATCCATTCCCCTAGTTATTGATATAATTCACAACCAAAAGAGTAATTTACTCTTTAATTATTACACCAAAACGAATGAAAGTACTTCACGTATGCTCTGAAGATGCAGTCCCTATGCAGAACATATACCGGACCTATAGCAAACATTTTCAGGATTACGGTGTTAAGCCAGAACTTAGATACGAACCCGGTGATATCGATGGATTCGACGTTGTCCACGGCCATTATGCACTGACGAAATCCGTCATACGGGCTTATAGAAAATCAAAAAGGAAAAAAATCCCATTCATATTACATTGTCACGGGAGTGATGTGAGGTTAGTTGCCACGGAAGGACTAAAGAAACTGCCCTTGCACCACAGGTTAATCAGCAGCCACATCCGGAAAAGGGCGGATATCGTTTTGTTGAGTACCCCGGATTTGATGGAGATGGCGACGGGCCTTTATCTACCGAATCCAGTTGATCTGGAATTATTCAAGCCTAAAGAAACGGAAAAATCCGAAAAGATACTTTTATTGGGCAGATTCAGACACAATAGCGGCATCCTCAAACATATCGACCCCAAGAAGAAATACGACTGCATCAACTGGGGCGACGAGATCAAATTCCCAAGGAACGTAAACATGCTGCCGTTCACACCCCACGACGAGCTCCCTGAACTCTTTAACAGGTACGAGAAGATGATAGGCGCCCTCGTCGACCCTGTCTCTCTAGCGCGGCTAGAAGCGATGGCATGTGGTCTAAAAACCTACACAGATTTTCCCCAAAAGTACACATCTTTCTACGGATTCGAGGATCCCGACAGGGTAAAAAATCCGCGTAAATTCGTCCAAAAGTATCACGATCCAAAGAAAATAGTAAAAATTTTAGTCGGGATTTATGAGGGCCTTATCTAGCACTCTTCAGAGATAATTTCTACGATCCTTACTCCTGCATCCCCCTTTCCGTAGGGGCATTCCCTTGGATCCCAATCTTCCCCTTCAAACTCTCTGATACCGGCGACGATATCTTCACTCCTAGTTCCCACAACCTCTGCATGTCCGGCGTCCACTGCTTCAGGCCTCTCTGTTGACTCCCTGAGCACGAAAACTTTTTTCTTGATGCTGGGTGCCGTCGCCTCTTCTTGTATCCCGCCAGAATCCGTTAATATGTATCTACACCCTTTCATAAGGAGCAAGAACTCAAGATATCCCTGTGGTTTTACTACATGCATCCCCGGGACGTCGACCAACCTATCCCATAACCCAAAATTCTCGAACATTTTCCTCGCTCGTGGATGTATGGGATACACCATCTCACGATCGATTTCCTCGAAAACTTGGATAAAATTTTTGAGCACTCTTTCATCGTCCACGTTCTCAGCTCGGTGGGCAGTTATCAGTACGTAATCCTCAGGAACATCGAAATCGAATTCAGCTTTTCCAGAGGCGATCTTCATATTCTGTATGCAAGCGTCGATCACCGTGTTGCCCGTGACATAGATGTCCCCCCAAACATTTTCTTCCTTCAAGAGTTCGGCGCTGTGCTCCGTAGGAGCGAAAAGCAGTTTAGATGCATGGTCTGTCAATCTCCTGTTGTACTCCTCGGGCATGCGGTAATCGTAAGAGCGCAGCCCCGCTTCTACATGACCTACCGTCAACCCCATTTTGACACCTGCTAAAGCACCGGCTAGAACCGTATTGGTATCTCCCTGCACTAGAACAACGTCGATGTCTAATTCATCGAAGGTTCTTTCCAGCCCGATAAGTGCTTGTCCTGTTTGCTCACCTTGTTTACCAGAACCGACATCTAGGTTAACTGCTGGTTTATCTAAATCAAGTTCTTGAAAAAATATGTTGGAAACTTCGTGATCATAGTGCTGACCGGTGTGTATCACATCATGATCCATCCCCCTTTCATTAAGTGCCCTGATAATCGGACTCATCTTGATTATTTCTGGTCTTGTACCTACTACGACGGCAATTTTCATCTTACCCTTCTCTTTAGTTTTCTATTCACCAGGGTCGTCTTCTTCTCTTCTTCCTATTGAGGTAGTAATACAGTCCGAGGAATCCTAATATTCCGGCAGCTATCATCAACCAGGCGTATTCATATAGTGTGTTCTCACCCTGGATGTAGAACGTCTTTTCAACTAAAAGCTCGTCCCTAACGAAGGAATCGTCTTCATTGTATCCGTAGTCGACCCAAACTTCGAGCTCGTGCTCTCCCTCGTCAAGCCCGTCTTTGGACCAGTTGATCTGTATGTTTTTAGTCTCTCCGGGTTCCAAAGTACTGACGATCTTAGTGTTTTGGAGTTTTCCATCGATGAAAAGTCCTAATTTCAAATCACCCATCGTGATATCCTTCGTATTCTTTAGGTCAACGAAAACACTCACGGCTTCAACGGACTTTATATCCAAAGAAGCCTCTCTGTATCTGGTCTCTTCACCATCGGAGCAGAATCCTTTGATATTGAGGGTAGCTTTCCCCTCTTTCATAGTGGTGAAGTTCAGTTGAAATGTATTTGATTTTATAGATTGTTTTTGGTACTGGTCAACACTGTACTCATCGGATTCTTCTATGGATATACTCCAATTCTGGGCATATAGACCGAAACTTCCACCGATCTCTATTTCGTACTGAACAGTGTGGTTTTTAAATACACGTGTAGGGCCATTAATGTTTACATCTACACCCGCTTGAGATAATTTTGCACCACCGTCTCCGAGATATCCAAAACTGAGAGAGGCAAATAAAACAAGTAAGATAACAACCACTTGCCACTTCATCATATCCACCTCTTCTTCCTAGCCACATAGAATGTAGAGATCAACACCAGTATGATTATAACCGACCACTGACCTGTCGTGATCTCCAGTTTCTCTTTCTCAGTAGCAAGATTCTTTCCGTGAAGTGAGAAATTATCGCTACTTGATTGAATCTCTGGTAGGACAACCTCTAGTACTTCTTCTTCATAAACCGATGAATCCCCATTAGAAACGACTTCTAACTCTACATCAACTTTCCTGCTGGGCTTACTTGATCTCGCCTTAAGTGTTATTTCTATCTCTTCTTGGCCACCATCCGTGATCGTTTCCGTTTCATTGTTAACTGAAGCTTCCCATCCCTGTGATTCAAGGTATCCTTTGTTGAGCAGAGATAATTTATAGCTGTCATCCCCGTTTCCGCTGTTCTCAACTTTCACACGGTATGTAAGTTTACCATTATCGTAAACCGTTCTCATTGCGACGGGAACTACATCGACACCGTATACCTGTTTTACTTCGATTGGAAGAGTAACTTCTTCTGCCTTTTCGGAGTTCATAGAATCTATATTGAAAGAGATGGGTGGATGATTTGCAGATGCGTCTTCAGATACGTGAACGTCCACTATCAAAGTGTCGGTTTTACCGTTTTCTACAGTCATCTTTTTAGGCGTGAATTCAATGTCCCAAATTGCTTTAGGTGCCGAGAACTCGTAGGTGTCCTTAGTGTTTCCAGTGTTCTTGACTTTTACCTCGAAACTGATATTATCTCCCTGCTTTACTGTTTTTTCTATCAGTTCTTCAGTTTCGATACCGTATTCTTTGACCATCTTGAGAACAAAGTTCTTTTTCAAGCTGTACTCCAACTCTATCCTTTCTGATGCTTTATATACGTTATCTCCGCCCACTGATTCAGTCACGGTTATCAAGTATTCCCCGGATGGGAGTACTATCTCATACTCTCCATTTTTATCGGAGTGGAATATCTTCTCACCAACCCCTTTCATAGAGGAAACTTTGATGTCGGCTTCGACATCCTGAGAGTCTTTACTCACTTTACCTGTTATCTTGTATGCTTTGGAGAGATTGATGTTCAAAGTTTCATTAGCTTCGGGCATTATGAATTCGTTGAATTGTGCATATAATCCTTTACTTCCTGACACATGACAATAGACGGTGTATAACCCCCGGGAGATATCAAGCTGATAAGTCCCATCGGACCCCGTCGTGACTTCTGTATCCATGGATTCTGGGCCGTTTGCTATGAATTCAATAGTGGCCCCCTGGACAGTCTCATCATCTGCTTTGAGTACACCCTCTAAAGTAACGTTGATTATGTCCCTGTTCAAAGCTATCTCAGGTGCCATGTGTGAGTCGATCACAAAGGTGTCCGAATAGTGATAACGTACATCTCTCAGAACCCCTTCAACGGGTTCTGTAGTTTCGTAATCCACAGTCACTTCATATGTCCCACTTACAAGCGGTAAATTGAAGGTTCCATCCGGATCCGTCGTTTGGTTGAACACGAATCCCGTTTCTATCTGTTCGAACATTATTGGTAGGTTATCCCTAGGTTCTTCATCGAAGGTAACGAACGGGGAAAATATATGGGCATCTTCCATGGTGATATTCAACTGTATAGGCGATACAAGTGAAACCTCAGTTTGATTGATTAGTTCTTCTTCTTTATTCACAGCCCATAGCGTGTAGTTACCCGGTGCGAAATAGCCTGAATACGTGCCGTTACCCGACAAGGTGCGCACCTCTGGGCCCGATAATCGTATTTCTGCATATGTACTATCTCCTGCAGGTCCGAAGATGTTACCCGTCATCCTCACCTGGTATTTAACAGGAAGATCTAATTCTATATCCTCTTCACCAGGTTCAAGGCTTACAAATGTTGAGTAGATGTATCTTTCTCCTTCGGACGGACTAGAGTAGATCGTCACTTCATAATCACCCGGCTGTAATCCTGTTGTGTATTCAGAATTATTAACGGATATCTCGTTCAGTACAGCGCCTTTAGACAAAGGATCAAATTTGACGGGTAGTGAAGAGAACTCCTTGTTGCAGATTATATCTCCGTGTACTGACAAGTTTTTAGCATTCATATTGATGTTGCGTGAAAATTCGACCTCCGGGTCGTATATCACACTCTTTTGGATGTATCCCGCTTTGGAGAACGTGATCCTACATTCCTTTTCCGGTAAGATCAGTGTATAATTCCCATCAAATCCTGAATCGAAGAAGTAATTGTTGCCCGACACAGTGACCTTGATCTCTGTAGATATCCCCTCTCCTTTATCATATTGGCCGTTTAGATTCAGGTCCCTGTAAACGTTTCCACTAGCACGATAGGATACCTTTGTCTCGAAATCTATTTTCGTTTCGCTGTCGATGGTTTCCGTTTTCCAGAATGAAGAACTGGTCGCACCCACCGTGTTCCACCCGAAAATATTGTAATCTCCGGGCTCCACCACTAACGAGTACAGGCCTTCTCTGTTTGTGGCTGCCAAGCCCTGTTTGTCCTCATCCAAGCTGAACAAGATATTACTCCCCATATTGGACGTTATCTCCGATGAATCAACTTGACCTTCGACTTGGAATCCCCTTACCAACTCAGCAGTATAGTTGACTTCCTCCGTTACTTCTATCGTGTTCATATGTACGTAGAACTTATTATCCCTTTGCACGGTCCCATATACCAAGTATTTTCCCAAGGGCAGTTTTATCTCTGTTTTCCCCTCTTTACCAGTTTGTATGGTTTGGGAGTATCGATAGTTTTCTTTGTCGATGAATGATATTTTTTGATAGGGGAGCAGTTTATTGGACGTTTTAGTCCTCAAATTCACCCTTTCAGCTCGGGATATGTTGAAGTTCTTCGTCAAACTCACTTCTCCATCTATGATAAATCGAATAGCGCCTTCTCTTATCGCGAAACCATCTGTATTAACATGAATTGAATATGTTCCAATTCTGAGGTGTTCGATAGAATAATTGCCGCCCTGGTCTATAGAACTAGTGATCATCTCGCCTCCTTCTTCGTTTTTAACTACCAGTTCAATGGAGCTCGCATTCATGTTTTCAGCATCCATTTCTACGTTTCCTGATATAGATCCGGTGGTCAGAATTATACTCTCTTCATTTTCAGCTCCGCTTTTAACTGAAACATCGGTAATAGACATACCGCCTTCGACATCCGTAGTTACTCTGTATTTACCTGGTAAAATACCGGTGAACGTATGGCTTCCGTTGTTCTCTTCAGAAACATATTCAACACCACTTCTTTGGTTCTCGATAGTAATCTCACCCGGTACTAAAGTATCATTTTCAAATGAGAATTTTTCATCTCTGTTTTCATCTACGAATACGTTAACAGTAAGATTACCTGTATCGATCTTTATGTTTTTATCTATCAAGTAATCCCAGGTTCCGTCACCGTCTCTATCTTTTTTCACTCTCATGGCCTGTTCTTCGCTTATGTTCATAGAAAAAGCACCCAGCATTATTGATTCTATATTTTGTGCCCTTTGCCCTCCGCTCAATCCTCCGACAGATGCGATAACGGATATGTTTCCAGAAGGGACTTTAAGGGAATAACTACCGTCTTCATCCGTGTAATCCATTTGATGTGGGGTCGCGGTATCATCAAGAACGGTTAACCTTGCATTGGCTATGGGCTCGCCTTCTTCGGTGGTTACTTTGCCAGAGATCAATGCTCCATCGAAGTGCTCCAAATAAACCACACCCTGTCTCATGTAACTTTGGGCGCTCAAATCAACCGTGACGTTATCGTCCTGGTGGTACTCGAGGGCTTTTTCATATGAAATCGCCTTCCATGCATCTGGATGATCACGGACTTCATCCCTTGGATACGGGTTAAAATAAGCGGTCCTATAAGATAACTTGAAATGCGTCATGTTCCATGAAGGCATAGGTTGGAGCTCTTGATTGTCTAAACCCGGAATGCCTTCTCCTTCGCCTATCTCCTGGGCGGAATACCCTGCGAACACTCTATACAGGGTGGAATTGAAGAACGCAGGTTGGTAATCTATCTTGTAATCCGTGATACTGACCTCCTGGGGTACTTTATCTGGGTTTTCGTACTCATTACCTTGTTCATCTACCAAAAGCACCTTGTAAAAATCGATGGGTGTCCGCATACCATGTTCCTCGTAGATACGGTGTCCGGATAATTTTGCTGGTGCATAGAATATGCCCGTGTTCGTTCCAGAGAATGGAAACAATCTTGTATCCATTGCAATATACTTGATCCTTTTATCTATCTTTAATGAGATATCTCTATACAATTCTCCAAGGGTATCTAGCCCCTCGTAAGACAACATCCCCATGCACCTTGCGTATTTTATATTATGTCTATCCAAATCTTCGTCCCTTGGGTGATATTTTTCCGGGTTGGATAGAACCTCCTCTTTATATCTCTCTGGATCCTTAAATGTTCTTTCTAACTCATGGGTTTTCTCTTCACCGATATAATCGATGAGTATTTCTTCTATGTCGTCGTCAAATCCATCGCTTTTACTGTATGTATCTTCAAGTTCTCTAGTAATGAATAGAGCAAGTATCTCGGATTCATTCTGAGCCATGAGTACGTTACCGGCCAGCTGATGTCCGTTAAGGAAGTTGTCAGCCACAGTGGGATGATCGCCCTGTCTAGCGCACTCGAAACCGTAGTCCCACCAACTTAAGAAACCAGGTCTCTCCGCTGGTTCTTTATCGTTGTCTTGACGGGCCAACCACTCCCACGATGCGGGCCAGTATTCATTTGGTTTATCCAATGCATATCCGAAAGCACCGAGGTACCAATTGTCTCCACTAGATGCATTGTATCCTTCAGGTCTAATGGGTTCGGGAAGTGCTCTGTGTATCTGTTTGTTGTATCCCTCTTTCTCTTCATAAGGTATTCCAGAATCCATTCCATACATAGCATTTGGAACCATAATCATGAAAACAACGAAAACCGCAACGGTTGCATGTCTCAGCTTGACGCTCTTCCAAATGCCGTACAACACATCCCCCTTGAAACTTTGGAATGTTTTTGATATGGCGGGGAAGTCAGTCTTGTCGACCACCAATGCAATGACCCAACCAGCTGTCAGGGCAAATGCAGGGGAAGAATTGAAAATGAACCTCGCAGCGGACATAGCCATGTAGATGGCAAGTGCTGTCCACAATAAGATTAAAAGAAAGTTCGTTTTCCAACTATTTTTAAAGTGCCATATCGCGAGTCCAATGCCTGCTATGGAAAGGAAGAATGATACCAATCCGAATGACATCACCAGATTACTGAACGCTGGAGCTTGAGCCTCTGCGATAGTGGATATGGCTTTGGTTTGAACAAAGTAACCAGCACCACTTGTCAGTGCGGTTAATAAGCTCGGTAATACGTATAATCCCAATAATATAAATACGACAAGTCCGGCGATGATGATGGAAAAGGTGAGAACCCAGGGCCAATCCCGTGTAACCGTAAGGAATATACCTACTCCAAAACCAGCGGCGAACATCAACAGTGGGATATCAAAATACCTAGGTCCGATTCCAACAATGAGATAGTATGGTGAGGAAACTAGGAAAGCCAAACCTATTGATATTCCGATGCAGGCCGTTATCCCCAAAGAATCTCTCGTTCTTAATCGGTCAATGAATAATTGTATGAAGTAGTAGACTATCAGAATAACTATGACGTAGGCATACCCTTTCCAGATAAGAGCTACGGATGCTATTGACATACCGGACAATCCGGAATAAAGCAAAGACCTCTTGTTCTCCATTACAAATTGTTTTAATCCGTTCTTAATGGCACTAGGATCCTTGTAAGAGGATATCCAATTTTTCTCATCTGGTATGCCCTCAAGAGCTTTCATAAAGAAGTAGAATGCCGTCACGATGAAGAAAAGGTAGATCGCATCGTGATCGCCGTTAGTAATAGGACTTCTCTGTAGATGACCAGAACTTATGGCTAATAGAAACGCAGCAGCCATCCCGGCCTTTTTCCCGAAAGTATCCCTTCCGATGAGATATACTGGGAAGATAGTTAGAGCACCCCAGAACCCTGTAGATAAAATGAATGCGTAGTTGATCCCCACGTTCACGCTGCCTACAAATGGGCTTAGTAAATGTCCTATCAGAACTATAGACCAGGCGAATATAGGTGGACGAGGATTTCTAGAACCCATCGGGTAATTCAATAATGGGTCGAAGGTAAGGTGCTGATGATTGGTTTGTATATAGTCGATGATCCTACCATAATAATATGCGTCAGACCCTCCTGACAACAAATAAGGCGTTCCGTATTTTGTCGCTAAATCGAAAGCGAAGTAGGTACGTATAAAGAATGCTAGGAAAAATATTCCTAAAAGCGAGACTATGGTACCCCAGTGTTTCTCTAATATTGACTCATCGACGTGCTTCCGTGTTTCTGTTTTTTTGCTTAGATTAGGCAAGCTAAACCTCATCAGATTTCACCTGGTATAATTGTGGCGTTTCTCATGCAGGCACCCCTATATATAGATTTTTCATTAGAAATTACTGCTTGGCTCCTATATATTTTTGCAATCTTCAATCAAAAACTTTTCTAACTCGTCCCTCGCGTTTTCCCTCTTCTGTTGATGTTCCTCGAGAAAGTCCTTTATTTTTTCTTTCAATAGCTGCTTGCATTCTCCACAAAGTATGTCTCCGCTCCTACATCTCTGAGCTATCTCTTTAACCTTATTATCATCCTTCACAAATATAAAGTAGCGGTAGTTCTGCACTGCACAAATATCAGGATTCCCGCCTTCTTCTCTCTGCTCCTTAGCAGATATCTTTCCACCGGTAAAGGCCTCGTTGATCTTTGAATCGACCTGTTCCGGTGTGTCCGTGGTAAAAATAGTGGTCTTGGGTATGCTAGCAGACATCTTACCGGACCCGTCTAATGAAGGAGCTAATTTATTGTGCAGTAGGGCGGGTTTATAGTAGTCCAAGGTCTCAGCGAGGTCTCTAGTCACTCTGAAATGAGCGTCCTGGTCAATCCCACATGGTATCACTACAGGGACATTTTTCCCCTCGATCTCAGACGGTAAAAAGCATGGTGCAGACTGTATGGATGTGTAGAAGATAGAACCTACATTAGTAGAATTATCAAAACCGAAGACAGCTTTCGCAGTAGAAAAATTCACCCTCTTTGCAACTCTCAACGCAAGAGGATAAAGATTGTGTATAAAATCTGTGTCGATAAATATGTGTGTCCTATCAGGGTCGAATCCCAATGCGATTATGTCTAGGGCGTTCTCGATGGCATATTTATGCGAGTCCTCCAGGTCGAGATCGAATTTGAACAGGAATTTTTCGTCGTCGGTCAACTGGAAGTATAGATCTACATCGAATTTATCCTGCATCCATTTAGCGAACATCCACGGCATCAGGTGTCCTACGTGCGTATGTCCTGAGGGCCCTCTACCAGTGTACAGGGCGAATTTGTTACCCTTCTCGTATTCATCAAGGATCCAGTTGAAATCCCGGTGGGAATAAAATATTCCTCTCCTCAACATGAAATGAAGCCCCCCTGCGATACCTTCGATACGATCGAGAAGTTCATCATCTATCGAATTAGTTCCGAATTTCTTTATTAATTGATTATAATTGATATCCCCCTTTACCTCCCATGGAGTAATCACGAAATCATCTTCATTCTGTGTAGTCAGACTTCCTTCTTCATCCTGCTCATCTGGCATATTATCCAACTACTAGATTGCGTAGAGTTATAAAAATCTAACCACTTTCGCTGCTCCCTCTTGTTTAATCTTATATGTATACATAATGAAATATACATTATAACTATGAACAGGAAGTCACATATAATTTTCTCTTTAATAACAGCCCTATTGGGTCTACTTTTGATGGAAATCATTGCCAATAAAAAAGCAACGGATATCAACTTATTTGGATGGATATTCACATCCTATAATTTATTTGACTATTTGCTGATGATCCTTTTCACTATATTTGGTGCTTTGATTCCCGATATCCTCGATCCTGCATACACTCCGCGACACAGGGGGATCGCGCACAGTAAAATGATTTTGTTATTGTTTTTAGTATTCTTCATCATCACATTATCCTACTTGATGAATACCTTCAACCGGGGTATATGGTCTCTTTACTTCTTCCTCCTCGGATACATATCACATCTACTTCTTGATTCCCTTACACCTGCTGGTTTAACATAACCAAAGCTCTATGCTTTAAAAAAATGGATAAAAAAACATCCACACGCAGACCTGTCAAATGACCAATCCAAGAGATAAACAGCAGTCCGAACGTTTAGTAACCGTGGGCTGAATACGTCGCCGAAGCTTCGCACTTACACCCCGGTTCTATCAAACCCGTCTTTTACGGGGGTTCTTAGATACCTCGTTTCAGGAAGAGTTTCAGGCTTAGATGCTTTCAGCCTTTATCCCTATACAGCGTGGCTACCCAGCGGTGCCCTTCCGGACAACTGGTAAACTAGTGGCTGCGAAGCCCTGTTCCTCTCGTACTAAGGGCTCCTTTCCCTCAGGTATCATGACAACCCTTCTAAAAAGAAACCAACCTGGCTCACGACGGTCTAAACCCAGCTCACGACCCCTTTTAATGGGCGAACAACCCCACCCTTGCCAGATGCTGCACCGGCAGGATAGAGGGAGCCGACATCGAAGTAGCAAGCCTCCTGGTCGATATGGACTCTTGCAGGAGACAACTCAGTTATCCCCGGGGTAACTTTTCTGTTATCCCTGGGCCCCATAAATAGGCCTCAGGGGTTCGCTATGCCTTACTTTCGTATCTTGGTTTGTTATTGTGTCAAACCAAGTCAAGCCAGCTTTTACCATTGTATTCTACGGTGGAGTTCTGACCCACCTGAGCTGACCATTGGACGCCCTTGTTATTGTTTCGAGGGTGTGGCGCCCCACCCAAACTGCCCGTCTATCGATGTTCCACCGAAGCGGTTAGGGGTACGCTCTCAAAAGGGTAGTGTTTCATTATTGACTCGGCGACACGCTGGCGCGCGCACCTGTGTAACGTCTCCTACCTACACTGCACATCTGAGATCGTATCTCAACGACAGATTGCAGTCAAGCTCCACGGGGTCTTCTCTTTCAAGAAGGATGTATTGGACTGTGCGCCAATAAGTCATTTTCACCGGATTCCAAGCGGGGACAGTGGATCTCTCGTTGATCCTTCATGCAAGCCGCCAATTAAGCGGCAAGGTATTACGCTACCTTAAGAGAGTCATAGTTACTCCCGCCGTTTACCGGTCCTTCCTTCCGTTGTAATGGAGATTCAGATACCGGCACTGGGCAGAATTCAACGGCAATACAAATCCTTTCGGACTAGCTGCCATCTGTGTTTTTATTAAACAGTCGGAGATCCCTAGTTATTGCAACCAGCCATCCTCATGACTGGCACCCCTTATACCAAAGGTACGGGACTAATTTGCCGAATTCCCTCGCCTGGATTGCTCCGGGACACCTAGCCTTGCTAAGGCAGGGGCACCTGTGTCAGTTCTCGGTACGGACTCAGATACTGTAACCAATGTGTTTTTCACTGACACCAGGAATCACCTGAAGCGGACTACGTCCGCCCTATCACGCATTCACTCGGTTCTCACCATTACGGTTCTCCTCGAGTTTCTACGCTTCGACAGATTGGAATCCCTGTTCAAGTTATCCCGATGTGTCACACATTGGGCAGGGGTATCAGAGGTACAGGAATATTAACCTGTTTCCCTTTCGACGACCTCGGTTAAGAGCCGCCTTAGGACCGACTAACCCTCGACTGATAAACATTGTCGAGGAACCCTAGCCCTTTCGGTGGAACGGATTCTCACCGTTCTATGCTGCTACTCATACCAGAATTCTCGTTCGAACACGGTCCACTCGACCTCACGGCCAAGCTTCTGCCCATGCACGACGCCTTCCTACTAGATTACCTTTCGGTACTCCGGGGTATCGGTAACCGACTTAGCCCCGTCCATTTTCGGGGCCCGCAATCTCGACTGGTGATCTGTTACGAACTCTTTAAGGGGTGGCTGCTTCTAAGCCCACCTTCCAGTTGTTTTAGACTGCGGACTCCCTTCGAATAACACTTAGTCGGCATTTAGGGACCTTAACCTCGGGCAGGGTTCTTTCCCTTTCGGACATCAAGCTTACCCCGATGCCCTCACTCCTGGCTTCTACGACGATAATATATTCGGAGTTTGACAGGGTACCGAGGGCTCTCGCCCCCAAAGTACCCAATCAGTGCTCTACCATATTATCCATCTCAGCCAAGGCCTACCTTCGAGTAGTTTTGGAAGGAACCAGCTATTTCCGGTCTCGATTGGCCTTTCACCCCTATGCGCAAATCATCGGAGGGATTTGTAGCTCACCACCCGTGCGGGCCTCCACCTCCCTTTCGAGAGGCTTCACCCTGTTCACGCATAGATCGACCGGCTTCGGGTATCCAACCAATGACTTCAGGCGAACACACCTCGCTCCTCTTCCGAAGAATGCGAGCTTGTTGGTTTCCCTGCGACTCCGCCCTTCAAAGGCTTAGTCTCGCCATTGATCGAAACTCTCTGGTCCGTTTTTCGGAACGTACGATAAGACATCGGTCCACTCTTTTTACGGAGCTTCTTTCCTTGCATGCCTTATCAGTCTGTAACCACCTGGTTTCAGGTTCTTTTCACCTCCCGTCAAGGGTACTTTTCAGCTTTCACTCACGATACTAGTTTGCTATCGGTCTCGAGACGTATTTAGAGTTAGAAGTTCTATGCCTCCTATTTTCACGAGCGATATCCAACGCACGCTACTCAGGAGACTCCGAATCATCTTTCCATCTATCTCTTACGGGGCTGTCACCCTCTAGGGCGCTCGATTCCAGGAGACTTCAGATTGGATGGTTAAGATGTACCGGAGTCCAAACACCACATCTCCCTGTCATTTCTGAAGGGATTCAGTTTGCTCTACACCGCGTTCGATCGACTTTAATAACGGCATCTCTATTGATTTCTTTTCCTCTCCTTACTAAGATGTTTCAATTCAGGAGGTTCCCTATCCTTACGGATTGGAACGGGAAGTCCCATTCGGCAGTCGTGGGATCATAGGTTCCTTGCGCCTACCCCACGCGTATCGCCGCTTGGCACGACCTTCTTCGGCGCTCGAGCCGAGCCATCCTCCAAGTGGTGGAGTGACTGCAGCAATGAATCTTGGATTGGTACACATCCAGGTCTGCGTATGATCGGTAATCATCGAACCTCAAAGAGGTTCTATACCCTTCCCCGACAACCCTTTTTCATGTCGCCGAGTGCATGTCAAATAGTGCAATATTGAAATACGTTTTTGCAACTATATAAACCTATTTTTATTCCCTCGTTATATATATTCAAGAGTGAGGGAAATCGAACTAATAAGCATCTAATATAAAAGGATTATGGAAGGGTGAATCTGAGATAAAGAAGGGTTAACTAGATACAAAAATTATTCCCTTTTTTGTAATTTGTAATATCAAGGTAAAGTATAAAATGGGGGTTTTCTATTATATCCAACGCACCACTTGTCAGACGATGAGTCTGACAGGAGTTCACATATGAAAAAGATACCTACAGGAGTAAGCGATTTAGATTCTATTATCAGGGGTGGACTCCCCGCAGGTTCCGTTGTTTTACTGTTAACAGAGATAGGTGCTGGAGGCCTGGAATTTACTTACACCTCCGCAGCTAAGATACTCAGGGTAAAAGAAAATCCGGACAAGGACAACATACACATAGTACTCGGAGACGAATGTAAAAAATCGATATTGCCAGAGGAGATCCACTACCTGACTTTCTCAAGGGCGAAAGAAGACATCCTAGATGAAGTAAAGATGTCTTTCAACCAGGATTATTACGACGCCATAGAGGAATCTCTTTTGTTCAAAGACTTTTCTAATGCGTATTTCAAAAGGACCATGGTACCTCACAGCTGGACCACCGATGGATCAACATCGTCTATTTTTTCAAGTGATACCAACTCCAATCTCCTGGAGGAACTCGTGGATTTCCTTGAGGCCAATGCTGAGGATAACATCGTGATAGTAGACTCACTCACGGACCTGCTTACCAACAACACAATCGAGAAGGATAAACTTGTGACGATACTGAAAGGCATGAGAAGAGCATCCAAGAAATGGGGTGGCATAGTATATCTCCTTTTGACAAAGGGGATCATAGAGAAAAGCTTGGAGTACTTGATAATCGACAGTGTAGACGGAGTTATCCAGTTCGAATGGTCCAAGACACACCGCTCTTCCCAACGGCAGAGATACATGATAGTCGAAAAGTTCATGAGTGTCCTACCTCATTTGAAGAGGGAGAAGATAGCTAGGTTTACAGCGGAGGTATCCGCACTTGACGGTTATACCGTAGTAAATTATGAAAAAATTAGGTGATATGTATGGATGATAATATAGAAAGAGTAACCACGGGAATAGAGGGTTTGAACGAGATGCTCTACGGAGGTGTCCCTAGAGGTCACGTTTTCACCGTTATGGGGTCCTTCGGGACTGGAAAAACAACTTTTGCACTGCAGTATCTATGGGCGGGGCTTGAAAAAGGTGAAAAATGCATCTTCCTTTCACTTGAAGAAGATAGAGAAGCGGTCGTCACAACAGGCAAGTCCTATGGATGGGATTTTGCCCCTTATATCGAGGACGAACAGATCATGGTAGAGAAACTGAGTCCTGCCGATGCTGAAGCTACCATTAACAAACTGAAAAGCGATTTTCCGAGGTTTATAAAGGAATTTAAAGCGGATAGGATCGCCATCGATTCGGTCTCCCTCTTGAACATGCTCTCCGGAGATGTACAGGATAAAAGGAAGCGGCTCTTCGACCTCTGTCAAAAGATCAAAGAATCCGGAGCGACAGCACTCCTTACCGCGGAAGTCAAGGACGACAACCCTGAAAGCTCTAGGGACGGTTTGGTCGAGTACACAGCCGATGGTGTTATATTACTTAGATACAACCAGCTGGAAAATCAAGACGTACAGATGAGCATACAGGTAAAGAAAATGAGGAGGATCGAACACACCCGTAAAGTGAAACCCTACCGCATAACTGATAAGGGCCTGATCGTCGAAACAGAGGGAGAAGTCTTTTAGGGATTGATAAAATGGGGGTCGCCCTTGGAGATATTGTGGTGTCGAAAGAGATCGATATCGATGAACTAAAAGAAAAAGCGATAGCGGTAGATGCATACAATATAATATATCAATTCTTGGCGAGCATAAGGCAAAGAGATGGAACTCCCCTGATGGATTCCCATGAGAGGATAACGTCACATCTTTCCGGACTCCTTTACAGGAACTCCAATCTACTGCAGTCCGGTCTGAAACTGGTCTACGTTTTTGATGGAAAACCCGATATAATGAAGGAGGGCACTCTCGAAAAAAGGAAAAAAAGGAAGAAAGAAGCCGAAAAAGAATACCAAAAAGCCCTAGATAAGGGAGATCTAGAAAGAGCTAGGAGCAAGGCACAGCAGACTTCCAGGATGAGCGATGAGATAGAGAAAAGTGCAAAAAAACTATTGGAATTGATGGGCATACCATACGTACAAGCCCCGGCGGAAGGTGAGAGTCAAGCCGCTCATATGGTCACCAAGGGAGATGCATGGGCTGTCGGAAGCCAGGACTTCGATTCGCTGCTTTGCGGTGCGGATAGGCTGGTGAGAAATTTGACGATAACAGGGAGAAGAAAACTACCTGGAAGAAACGAGTACAAAGATGTCATGCCGGAACTGATAAAGTTGGAAGAAACACTTGGGGAACTGGGAATATCGAGAAAGCAGCTCATCGATATCGCTATACTCATGGGAACCGATTACAACGACGGCATCAAAGGTATCGGTCCAAAACGAGGATTAAAAAAGATCAAGAAGCATGGAGATATCGAAGGTGTGTTTGAAAGTAGCGATGTATACGTTAACAACTATGAAATCATCCAAAAGCTGTTCTTAGATCCCAAAGTGACGGATGAGTACGTCATCGAATTCCAAGACCCTGACCTGGAGGGAATAAAGAAATTTCTGTGCGATGAAAGGGGATTCTCGGAATCACGGGTTGGTTCCGCAGTTGAAAAGATAATAGAAGCTAGGGACATGGATAAGCAAGCGGACCTTTTTTCATTTTAAAAAGGACACGATTAACAGAACTCATCCAAACTCGGGTTGGAGATATTGTCATTCTCGAACAAAGAATCTATCTGACTGGCGATCTGTTCCACCCTTTGTTCTAGGTAGACGGGTAGATCGAACCTTCTAACCATCTTCAGCGAGTGGTCTAGGTACTTTTTTACCCCTCCCTTGTGAACGGTCAACGTTAGATTCCCGCCGCACGTGCATTTACCACTCAGCGGAGGTCTCCTGTATTTTTTATTACAACCGGTACATCTCACCGTCTGGACACAGAATTTGTTGAAGTTCCCGATCATATCCGGAATAAAATGATCTGATATCACCCTTCTCACAACGTCATCGGTATCTACCGCTCTGATTATCTGTGCTACTTTTACCTGTGCCTCCATCTTATCCGTCATCTTCTTTAACCTTGTGTATCTGCTAGTTTCCGGACCCTGGGATATATCGGATGTTTCATGTGTATATCCGAAACCCTCGTACTGCTCGTTCGTGCCCAATCTATTATCCACGGTTTCCATGATATCCGTAAGATCTTTTGGATTGGGATAATCCATAGCCCTTTCATAGAATTCCAATGGATATTTCCACATGGTATCCACGTTGTGTGCCTCTTTGTCTATCTCCGATGGGTTTATTCTGGTTGTCAGCACAAGTGGTGCGTCCATCTTACCGCCCCGCTTTTCAGGCAGAAAATCTTCAGAAAAGTTCAGCAAGCCGTCCATAAGAAGCATAACGCAGTCCTCATCACCGTCACATTGTCCTAAATATAAATCATTAGCTATCAGAGTATTGTTTTCCTCTACCGTCAAAGAATAAACGTAATCTGAAGATTTTTCTACTATAGATATATCTTCTATTTCGTCCAACCATATATCTCCCCTATTAGTCATCATTCTTTGGCTTCTAACGGGAGAATTTTCAATTGAATTCGACAGAGCTTTCGATTTTCTATTTAGGTCAAATCCTATTTTTTCATTAAATAAAATTGTATTTTCTGAGGTGATTTTAATAATATATGATGTAAATATCTTATTTTCATGGTCTATGTTATTATCTATATAGAATTTTTTAACTATACCGCTAACACCCCTTTTTTCTTTATATAATTTGGAATTTATCCCGAATCTTTTCAGAGAATAAACAATTTCATGAGCTAATTTGTGACTGACTGTATTTGCTCTAATGTCCAACCGCTTAGATGATGTGGAACCATCGCCGGAGAAATAACATGAAAGAAAAGCAGATAAACAATTGTCAGTCGATGTAAGTATATGAGGTGGTATTCTTTTATCATGTGCATTCTTCCCCACTTTTAATACACCGTTAAAAAGGCGATAGATTAGATTACTTGAGACGGTTACTTTCCATTTATTTTCATCGAATGCCTTTACTCCCAAATGGCTTTCGAAAACCTTCTTTATTAATGCCCTAGCCGGTTTATCTGGTGAGCATATAGTAATCTGGTAGAAACCCCCCCTTTTTTTCCTAGAGAAACCCTCTGCGGCATAATATCCCATCACCCTACAAAAATCCTCATCTACCCGGAGGTACCTTTTTATATTTATGTTGTCCCTCTTTATACCCAATTCTAAATTTTCGGGCAATATCTTATAGATTTCTTTTCCGAAAATCTTTTTTAAAATCCAAAATGGGAAACTAGCTCTTTGTACATAGCTAGAGATGGTTTTTTTGTTAAGGTCAACCCTTTCTGATAATTTTTTGAGATAATGTTTTGATGAAAGCCCCTTAATCAGCAATTTTTTAAGATAATCTATCGGAACTTTTCTAATCATCAATTGATTTTTAATAGAAGGTATTTCAGATAGTTCTTTTAAAAGGTCTAACTCTACATTTCTGCCATCAATATTTATCTGTTTAGGGGCGGGGATCTTATCTCCCTTTTCAATCTCGCTGGCATAACAAAATTCTAAGTTGTCGTCCCACCTCAACATTTTATGTTGGGGGGTAACCATGATTGTTCTCCCCGCTCTAGTTCTGAATTTAATATTATGCCCAGGTGCAGGGTGTTTAGAAACATGGGTCACCTTCCGTAATTCTTCTTCACCATCCTTAGAAATAGAAGGTACAAGCATCCCATCGATCGATTTATATTCGGTACCAAAATCATCAGAATTTAAGTTCCCTTCACATAAATTTTCTTCCACTACCTCCTTTATGGATTTCAACTCCCATTCATCATGAGATCTCACCCATATGTTGGTGTCTGGAGAAAAACAGTTACGCCTTTTTGCTGCGTGGAAATACGGATGAGCGTACCCAGCTCGCCCTTTATGGAATCCGATCAAGCGGCCAAGAACACCGCCTGAAGTGTGGGGTGCCAACCCGACAACAAGTTCTCCGATAAGGTCCTCTCCAAATTTCGCTTCGTAGAACTTGTCCATCCCATAGTACTTTTCTAATAGATCGTCTATGAAGTTGGATATCTTGATTAAATATTCAGCGGAATTTGTTGATGCGATCACGTCTTGAGGTTTGATCTCCACGATCTGATCCTCTTCGGTTAGCTCTTCGCCGTGGATGTCGTGATCGTAGCCCAACTCCCTGGCCTTTTGGATGGACAGCCCTATTTCTTTTGGCTTAAAATGAGTGATTGGCAGGTCGGTCATGTCGTATCTAGACGTGCCGTCCTTGAAAACGTATATATTATGTTTAGCTCGAAGTATCCCCTTTTCCAACCCCTCGGGTGTCTTCGTTTTGTTTATCATCCCTTTCACCCCCTTTATCTTCTTGATATTGCCACCTTCACCCAGGGTCTTTCGAGCCTGCTTGAATATCGATGACATGGGTATCTTGATGTTCTGCGGTTCTTCGATTATCTCACATCTGCCACCACATGAACATCGAATCAAGGGGCCACTCTTGCCGCATGAGGTGCACCTCCTCGCACTAACTGTCACATCTATTATGCCCTTATCAACGGCTTTACTTACCAAACGTTGAGACCCTCCTGCATCTCCCACGGGAAACAGTCCATGAACTGGCGGGTCCATCTTTCTTTCTTTAGCTTTCTCGGGTCTAGCCATCCTGGCGCCTATGAATGTAGGACCTTTATTTCTAACCTTGATACCAGATATCTCGCTGAGGTACTCCCATATGTCCGATGAACCACCCTCACCTTCGATACTCAAATCATCCATGTTCAAACCGAGTGTTAACAGAAGAGGTTTGTAAGGATCGATGAATAATTTTTTACTTTCCCTTCTGTGTGGAATCCCGACATCTTCCATTATGCTTTTTATATCTTCATCGTTTTCTAGAACGAGTTTTCCGTCTTCGACTGTGCCGTTCTGAGAGATAAATCCTCTAAGTTCTTCGATGGATCCCTTTTCCGTGTAATGCCACATGTAAATAAACTTCGGATGTAGCGGGTATCCTCGTTCTACGGATAGTTTCACAGCCATTTCAGCATCGATCTCCTCGGGATAGAATTCTTCATCGACTTCCTGCACCCACCATTCGTGGCAGTAAGCTCCCGGTACCAACTTATGGTTGTTCTCCAAAAATTCACCGTAAGGGATGAGTATCTCACCGAGATCGATAATCTCTTTTACATTGCTTTTAAGTTTGACCGCTTTTTCCTTTGTGTGTACCCTAACTACTTCTCCATTTTTGAGCAGAATTGTCGGACCTTCGATCGTATCACATGGTGTAACAGCTCCCGCTTTCCCTGGCCGCTCCGTTTTTACTTGGGTGCCGATGGCCATGAATTCGTCTGTGAGGTACATAGTAGCGGGATTAACGGCTATGGCAGCCAATCCGAGCGTCCTGCTCCTCCCATATCTCAATCTAAACCCACCTTTCTCGCTGGGATGTCCGAAAACAGGTCTACCAGCTATCGTTTCCTTGATGTACTTGAAATTGGGTTTGACACCTTTAAAATCTTTTTCATCATCATCTTTTTTACCAGAAGAGTATTTGCTTATGTATTCATCTAGAAATTCCCACCCTTCGATACCCAACTTATCTACGTGTTTTTTCAGTTTCTTGGCTTTTAACGTCATACCCTCCGCTATCACCAGACATGCCCCGCCCCTTAATCTATCGGTATCCACTCTAGGTAAATTCCGATTACCGGAGACTTCTTCCCTTTCTGTTCCTTCACCGCTTATACTGACGGGACACCCTTTAACGATCATCTCTATCTCTTCCGCCGAGGGGGTGTATTGAAGGCTCTTCGCTTTTTTGTAAAGAGGTATCTCCTCTTTGTACCTCTGTATCTCACTCGGTGTTGGCTTGTAAGCACCTATACCGAGCTCTCTTCTGACGACATCCGCTATCAGAACGCTCATCGCCTGCCCGGTGCCTCCTGCAGAACGTATAGGTCCGGCGAATGAGAGTTCAGCATAATCCTCACCGGTACCACCACCCTTTATCTGAACATCACCTATGCCTTCGAGAGGTGCTACCAAGATACCCTCTGTAAGAACAGCTAGACCGATACGGATGGCGTCCTCCAACCTTTTTCGTTTGTCCCCCTCCCTGTTAGCAACCTCTTTTGCGATCAGGAGGGCAACCTCTTCCCGATTCCCATATTCATCGGTTAGCTCTCTTATCTTGTCGGCGGTATTCATTATGCCGGTCAATTCCTGACATCTGACCGCTAGATCTTCGGCCATGGGTATCTCGACGTCGGTCTTCGGGTCGTAACCCTTCTCCCTGGCCTTTTTAGCTATGGAGTAACACTGTTTGGCTTTGTTTTCGAGTTCTTCGAAATATCGTCCGATGTCTTCTGAATACTTTAATTCCGGCATGCCTATCCCTCCATGGCTACATTGAATGAAACCCATGGTTAGAGCGATATACCCCCAATAGATACGGGATAATTAAGCTTATTGATTTTTCGGATTTTAAAAAAATGAATTAAATATATTTTAGGGTATAACACTTTATGATATATCAATTAGATTAATAGTAAGGGACACCCCTTTCTAAGTTTAATGAACAAAAAATTCCGCGAAGCTAGCGAGATCGTCGAAGATACGGAAAAGGGCGCTGCCGAACTGGCTTTGGATGTAGGGTACAGTATCCTTCAATCGGATGAAGAACAAGTGGAAACCTATCTAAAAGGGATAATCGAGAAAAGATATTCCATGACACCTTTATTAAACCTGGCCAACAATGTGTTTTTGACCATAGAAAGAGATGAAGATCTATATGAAAGTATAAAATCGAATCTTATTTATCTCGAAAACTCTTCAAAAAAAGCCTCAAAAAAAATGAATAAAATATTGGGAGATCCTGAATACAGCAATATATGCACCCTCAGTTACAGCTCGACAGTAATCCGTTCTCTTTACGATATAGATGCAGTTCATGTGATGGAATCGAGACCGCTCATGGAGGGTAGAAAAACCGCTGAAAAGCTCGTAGAAAAAGGTGTAAAAACGCATGTGTGGACGGACGCTAGTATGTCTAAAGCGCTCTATAACTCCGATGCCGTAGTATTAGGTGCGGATTCCGTTACTGTACGCGGCTTCGTCAATAAGATCGGTTCGTATCCTCTAACATTGTCTGCAATGGAAAAAGGTATGCCGGTTTACGTTGTATGTGACACCAGTAAGTTACTGCCCCGTGGCTTACCGATATCTCACAGTGAATTACACGATGAAAACGAAATCTGGAAAACAAATCTACCCATAAAAATTCATAATGATTACTTTGAACTCACACCGTGGATGGATGTAAAACTAGTGACTGAAAATGGGTTGGAAGAAGTAAACGATGAATTATTCGATAAGCAACTGTCAGATAAGCTTCTAAGATATCATCCTATGGTGTGATGATCCCTTCCTTCGTCACGCCCTTCCTCTCCTTCTTCTCTTTTATCTCATCTTTTATAACCTTTGCCAATCTCTCTATCCCTTCCCATATCTCCTCTTCTGAAGAGTGTGTAAAGTTCAACCTCATGGTGTTGTATCCCGTATCCTCGACGAAGAAAGCATCCCCCACCACGTAGGCCACATTCTCTTTCAGGGCTTTATCGAACATCTCTCGAGTATTGACATATTCGGGGAATTTGGCCCATACGAACATGCCGCCCAATGGCCGGTTCCAACTAGCTTCTTCGGGGAAGTACTCGTCCATGGCATCCAGCATGGCTAACCTCTTTTTATTGTACAGCTCTTTGATGGTCTTCAGATGTTTATCAAGTTCCCCGGATGCAACGTATTTGTATGCCACATACTGCCCGAATGGATTGGTGCATAAGTCTGTAGCTTGTTTCGCTATCACCATCTTTTCGATGAGTTCTGGAGGACCGACACACCAGGCGATCCTGAAACCGGGTGCCAATATCTTTGAGAATGTCTGCATCCTTAAAACATGGTTGTTTTTATCTAATCTCATCAGATGCGGCATCGGTTCTCCTTCATATCTGAGATAGGAGTACGGTGAATCCTCAACGATCAAAAGGTCGTATTTCTCGGCGATCTCCATCAGCTGTTTTCTTTTCTCCGCGGGTATCGTCGCGCCTGATGGATTCTGAAATGTCGGTACGAGGTAAACGAATTTAGGCTTTCTATCACACTCTATGAGCTCCTTTACCTTCTCATCCAAGGCATCCATGTCCATACCTTCTTCGGTAACCGTTACCGTTTCCATGCGAGCCTGAAATGCTCTGAAAGAACCCGTGGCACCCAAGTAAGTCGGCGACCCGACGATAATAGTATCACCTGGATCTAGCATGACTTTACTGAGCAGTTCCAGCGCCTGCTGGGAACCGTGTGTGATCAGTATGTTATCTTTATCGACGTCCATCCCCCTACCCCTCATATGCTCTGCAAGTGTTTCTCGAAGAGGGATTATCCCTTCCGTCGATCCGTACTGCAGTATATTCTTCGCATCGGTATCAAGCAGTTCGTTTATGATCTTTCGAGTCACATCTACAGGAAAAGCATCCGGGTTGGGAAGCCCGCCTGCGAAGGAAATTATACCCGGGCGCTGGGTAAGTTTTAACAACTCCCTTATTTCAGACGTTTTCATCTCCTTTGCCCTTTCCGAGAATAACTTTTTGCAATTTACCATATATACCAACATATATCCCTAAACGAAGTGATATATTATTTCTTTCGGTGGTCGGCCCCCAACTTTATTATGGTGTTGATAACTACTTATGGCCGATAATATGGAGATGGTCGGTCAATGCCATATCTGCGGTAGGCCAGCAAAGAAAACGTGCAGTATCTGCGGACTTCTAACGTGCAGTCAACATATCAAGAACGGTATATGTGATGCATGTCGAGGGGGAGTTTCCGATAAAAGGGAGTTAGATAAACAAAATTTCGACGAAGATGACGTGTATCACTGATCTCTGTTCACCAATACCAAGGCATCCTCGGCGTCTATTGCGTGGTACTGCTCACCCTTGTACACCTGGGAGTATTTGAATTCAACATCCTCCTCGGTAAGGATAACTTCCTCACCATCTTCCAGCTTGAACTTATACCCTCCTCCTTCGATCCCCCTTTCCAATTCTGAAGGGTTGGTTTCCGCTATCTTTTTGAAGATCTCCTTAGCTTTATCTTTGAATTTCGGTCCGATTTGTGAATAATTGGGTGATGCGGAAACGGCTCTCTCCTCTACTTCATCCCTCTGTATTAATCTGATCTCGTCACCTTTGACGGTTTCTAAGATGTCTCTTTCCCCTTCTAGTATGCCCTCGTGATCAGTGACCATCAGCAGTTCTCCTATCTCCTGATTCAACGGTATGCCTTCCTCGGATTTCCAGTTTCTGACTTCAGCTATAACGTTCTTGATCCTTGCCCCCGTTTTCATCGCTTCCTTGTCCACCATTATCGGTTCGGGCCACGGCGAGACATGAATGCTGTTGTAATCACTGTCCTTGTAGTTGTTCTCATAGATCTCTTCGGTGACGAAGCACATGAACGGAGCCATCAGTTTGGTGATGCCTTCACCAATATTGTACAACACATATTTGACCGCCGGGTCCTCTTTTCCATAGATCCTGTATTTGATCATCTCCAGGTAGTGGTCTGCGAGTACGTGCCATAGGAAGTATTCTGAGTCTTTCAGAGCTTTATCATACCTGTACTCATCCATACTCTCCGTAGCCTTCTTCACCAATTTACTGTATTCACTCAGTATCCATCTGTCCACAGTCCTCAGCTCAGGGATATCGTTTGTTACTTTGATATCTCCGACCGCGTTCTGTATGAACTTCTGAACGTTCCACAGTTTCGTCCTCAGCCTCTGCCCCCTCTTGAGCCATTTCTTCTCGAAAACACCGTCCTCACCTGGTTTTGACATCCCGGCAAGGTACCTAACGGGATCTGCCCCCATCTCATCCGCTACTTCATCGGGATCGATTATTATACCCTTGGATGAAGAGAACGCCTTTCCGCCCGGCAGCCACCAGTATCCATGGATCATGATATCGTCCCAAGGTCTTTTATTCGAGTGAAAGTGACTTTTTACTATCGTGTTGAACGCCCAGAACGAGATGATGTCGTGTGACTGTGGTCTCATACTGAAAGGGAACACTTTATCGAACATTTTACTGTCTTCTATCCATCTCGTTGCGATGTACGGAGTGAGCGAAGACGTAGTCCATGTATCCAGCACGTCTTCCTCGGGCTTGAAATCATCGGAGCCGCACTTTTCACACTTCCCTATCGGCTTATCAACTAGTGGGTTCACGGGGAGCTGTTCTACTTCTGCCAATTTCACTTCTCCACACTCTTTACAGTACCAGACAGGGAACGGTATCCCATGGAACCTCTGCCTGGATATACACCAATCCCATTTCAGTCCCTTGATCCAGTTGTCGTATCGAACCTTCATGTGCTCTGGATACCAGTCCAGATCTTCTCCGATCTGTAAGAATTTATCTTTCAAGTCTAGGTATCTTATGAACCACTGCTCGGTCACCAGGAATTCTATAGGGGTATCGCACCGTTCGTGGACGTTGACGGTGTGAGAGATCTCCCACTGCTTTCCCAGTTTACCTTCATCCTTTAGATCCTCGATTATCTTCTTTCTAGCTTCTTCGACGTGCAGCTCCTCGTACTTACCACCTTTTTCAGTTAGATGCCCGGTCTCGTCGATCGCTATTCTCAGTGGTAGATCGTGGGCGTACCACCAATCTATATCCGCCTGGTCGCCGAAGGTACAGCACATAACTATACCACTGCCGGTCTCCATGTCAACCTTTTCGTCCTCTAATATCGGGACCAACTGTCCGAAAAGTGGGACGATCGCATTTTTACCTGCAAGGTCTCTATTTTCTTCATCGTCCGGGTGAACGAAGATGGCTACGCATGCGGGCAGGAGTTCTGGCCTGGTGGTAGCTATCGTGATCCGTCCGCCATCCACCAGATCGAAGAAGATATTGTTGAATTTCGTTTCTTTATCTAGGTCTTCAGTCTCCACCTGCGAGATCGCAGTGGCACAGTGGGGGCACCACAGAGTTGGTGCTTTTTTCTTGTACTCCCTACCCATCTTGTACAGGTCGATAAAGGATTTCTGAGATGTTTTCCTGCTCCTCTCATCGATGGTCCTGTAGAATATATTGAAATCCGCCGAGGTGCCGATCCTCTTCCACTTTCTGAGAAGTTCATCTTCCAGTGATTTACTCGTTTCCAGGCACAGCTGGATGAACTTTTCTCTTCCTACGTCTTTCGGCGACACTCCGGTTTCGTTCTTCGTTAATAATTCTGTCGCGATGCCGTTATCGTCCCATCCCCACGGATAGAAAACGTTGAACCCCTTCATCCTCTTGTATCGTGCAACGATGTCCATCTGTGCGTACGATAGTGCATGGCCGATGTGCATCTTACCGGATATCGTCGGCGGCGGTGTGTCGATGGAGTAGACTGGACTATCGGAATCCATCTCGAACTCGTAGGTTCCATCTTCCTCCCATCTACGCACCCATTTCTTCTCCATCTCTGTGAAATCGCCTATTCCAGGGGATGACATGGCTTGAGGAATCCTATATGATGTCTATTAAATTTTCGGATGCGGGGATCATTTCCTCCCATCTCTATCCTTTCAAGGCCGATTCGATACTTCAGATGGTGTACGAGGGGGTCGAGAAGGAAGAGGGAAAGAAGTGAGTGGATCCAGCTGGTTTTTTCGTATTGTGTGTAGATGGATGTGTTTTGGTGGAAGTTTGTTTTTTCGCCACTGGGCAACTGATCACTTCTCTGTCGAGTGTTTTCTAGATATACGAGTAATATACCCTCTGGCGAGTCCATAAGAGCAATAATTGAAATTAGTATAATGATGATTATTGCTTGATATCGGACACGTCCATGACCTCCAAGACATCCGACTCAACTTCCGATTTATCAGGGACGAAAATGAACCTCTTTTTGGCTTTGATCTCGGAGAGAACTTCCTCCGCCCTTCTGATGTTCTTTTGGCTAATTTTTTTCTTCCATTTTACTTCTCCTACTATCTCAGGTTTTTTGAACCTGAGTAGACAAACATCTACATCATAATCTGGAGTCTCTATCACGGTTTCCGTTAGACCGTTTTGTTTAGCTAGATGTTCTCCCACCGCTTTTTCTATAATATGTGGTAGAATTTCTTTCGTTATCCGTTGGATTTCCTTGCTAGGTGGTTTACGTTCTGTGATGTTGTAATGCTCATCTGCATAGTAATAGATGTAGATCAAACTGGATGTGTGGTCATATCTATTTTTGTTCTTATTGAACATCCTTGTTTTTTTGATTATACCGAATTCGACCATGTTGGCTAGATACTGCTGTATTAAGCTTGGATCGTTCTTCTTGATCATCTTATGAGAGAAAAGGTAATCCGCAATCTTTCCAGAATCCGTGTAACCCGCTGATATCGCCCTGAGAACACCTTCATAGATGGTCGATAACTGTCGATTTTCTTCACGGAATATCTCTCCTACCAGAGCCGGCACGGTCTTCAAGGAGGAGATAAGTATGTCCGAAAGTATGTTATCCACACTCTTTCTTTTATCCAAGTAATCTATGGTTAGGGGTTCTCTGAGGATGATAGCAAGCTCCATAAGACCTTTTTTTTCTTTTTTATCTAACACGTTCAGGGTGTCGATTAGGTCAATGACGGGCACTTGTACTTCCGCGAAAAGACCGAGCAACGGCGACCTTTCTCCTATCAATTTTTTGGATAAAGATAAGGTTGAGGAAACGAGTATCAATCTTCCGTTCTTCCTCATGCTGTGCAGTAGATCGAAGAATTCGTCACCTAAACGATGGAATTCGTCAACTACGAGAGTCTTTCCATCTTTGAGTTCTCTCTGAATTATCTCTTCGAAGGTATCGTACACCATACTCTCCATCCGATCGTTCTTTTCAGCAAAAATAGTTTTATCCCTTTTAACGAAGAAATACTCGTCGTGGGGGACGAATTCCCTTAGAAGAAATGTTTTCCCAGTCTTTCTTCTTCCATACACCAGCGTCCACTTCTTCAACTCTTTGATCCGTTGGGTGATTGCCGGCCTTGGTATAATCATAATTAGTATAATAGTGATTATTGTTAAAAGCTTTTCGGGTCTGTGAACAACAGATAAACGATCATTTCCTACCCACCTCCTCCCGGTATAGTTCTATGGTTCTTTTACTTGTCCTCCATTCCCTCCCCTCCTTTAGTGCTGGAATTTCTCCCTGTTTACATCTTAGGGCTAGATATTTTTCATCGTAGGGAGATATCTTAGAAGCTTTTTTGAGAGAAATGAGCTCGTCCTCTGCAGTTCCTAACTGATCAAGCAGATCTAACAAGCTGCCCCCCATCCTCTCCAGGAGGAAACTTACTAAAGGTTCTCTGTTCCCGCCGGCATATTCGTTCAGCGAATCTATGTACTCATCACGATGTTTGGGGAGTACGTGTATCGGAGGCCAATTTCTTTTCAAAAAATGTAGGTTTAAAAGTAACCTTCCGATCCGACCGTTGCCATCACTCAATGGGTGTATCCTCTCGAACTCGTAGTGCATCCATGCACCCAGTGAGAAAGTATCATCTCCCCTGATATCTCTCTTCTTGTACTCATCCACCCAATTTTCGATCTCGCTTCTCACCTTCTCCATCCTCGGCGGTGAAAATTCAGCTCCACGGATACGGACGTTGACCCTTCTCCACCTGCCTGCATCTTCCAGAACACCGTAGAATACCTTCTCATGCAGTTCAAGGACCAATTCCATGGATATCTCTTTATATTCTACAAGCTCTCTGAAAGCTTCTTCATGTTGGACCGTAACTCTCACGTCCTTCATCGGCTTGTTGTTCGGTGATTTTCCCTCGAACAATATCTTCTCGGCGTCCTTCCATCCGATCGTGCTTCCTTCGATGGCATTTGTCCCCCAGGTGTTCAGTGCAGCACTGCGTTTCCACACGGATTTAGGCAGGGAATATAGTGATGTTCTTTCGAGGAGTTCCGATCTAAGGGGTTCTAATATGGTCTGTAGCATTGATTTAATACTAATCATATACAGTATATATAGTTTTATGTTTAGTGTAGTTATTTAAACGCTGATCATACTATTCTGAATAAAAACACAATCAGTACCTCTCCAGCTTACCCTCTTTGAGTGCCTTCTTCAGGCAGAGGTGCAGAGTAACCAGTCCTATGACGATCCCCACCAATCCCGATATCGACATTATAAGCACATCATTCACGGGTATATAACCCTGGCTCATACTGGTTCTTATCCCGTGTAATGCAGAAGTGATCGGTATCGCCCTACTGACGTACTGAGCTCCCTTGGGCAGCACGGAGATCGGAAAGAACACGCCGCAGAAGAATTGGAACGAGAAGAAGATCACTGTGAAAACTGCCTGTATCTCCTTGTAGAGCACCGCTATACCGGCTATGGCGAATCCGAACCCGATTATCGACATCCAAGCTAGGACTAAGAACAGGAATGAAGCCACAGTTAGATTGAGGTGAATCCCGAAGACAAACTCGGCCACAAGCCACATCTCCACGAAGTTGACCAATGATACGGTGAACCCGGAAATCGCCGTAGCAGATACGGGGACTAGAAGGTGGTGTGGTATCATGTAGATGTTCTTGAACGTCCCGATGTGCTGCTCCCACCTTATGCTCCACGACGAGTCGAAGAAACCCACCCGTATAAACCTCCATGTGATTATACCCGTTACTATGTATGTCGAGAAACCTCCGGCCACGTTCATAGCACCTGCGTCGTCAACCGTTTTACCCAGTACAGCGAAAACACTGACCCATATGATCGGGTACAGCAGCATAGCGATGAAGTTGAGCTTGTACGACCAGCGCCTCTGCCAATCCCTGACCAAGAAAGCCCATATTATAGTGAGATATTTTTTGATCGCGAATTTCACTTCCACACCCCCTTCTTTACTTCTCCCTCTTCTGTATGCTTTATGAACGCTTCCTCCAAGGTGGGTTCCTTAACGGATAACTTGGACACCCTACCGCTTTTGATTATCTTCTCGATGATATCGTGTATGTGTTCTCCGCCCTCCAGGTAGACCTGGTACATACCCTCCTTTATCTCGACTTTATCTATGCACGGATCTTCTATGTTGAATTTCCTATCACCAGCGTAGGCGAACTCTATCATCCTCTTCGGGAAGATCCTGTCCTTGAGTGCTTTTGGCTCTCCGATGCTGGTTATACCCCCTTCCTTCAATATAGCGATGCGCTCGCAGAGCTCTTCCACCTCATACATGTTGTGGCTGGTGAATATCACGGTCTTCTTTTCCTTCTCCATGATCTCCTTGAGCAGTGTCCTGAACTTCTTGCTGGATGCTGGATCTAATCCTAGAGTTGGCTCGTCCAGGAACAGTATAGGTGTCTCTCTGATCAGGTTCCTTATGAGATTCAACTTCTGCCTCATCCCGGTCGAGTAATCTCCGAGTTTCTTTTCGAAGTCTTCTTCTTTCAAACCGAGTCTTTTTCCATAGTATTCCATCTTTTCCTTCCAATCGCTCACTTGGTACAAGCTGGAGAAGAAGTTGATGTTCTGATAACCGTCCAACCTTCGGTAAAATTTGTCCCTCGCGGTTATTATGTCCACCATGTTCCTTACCGCCTTGGGGTTTTTAACCACGTCGTATCCACCTACCGATGCGTTCCCCCCATCGGGAAGCAGCATGGTGGAGAGTATCTTGACCGTGGTGGTCTTACCGGCACCGTTCGGACCTAGAAGTCCGAATATTTCGCCTTGTTGGACCTCGAATGAGATGCCTTTCAGCGCACGCGTACCGTCAAAGTTTTTCTCCAGGTTTTCCACTACTATGGACATGAACGTCTCTAATCCAAAGGTGGATGTTATTAAAGTTTAATGGGTGTTTATAAAATGACCAGAGGCTTGTTCTTGCGAGCACATCTACAAGCCTTACAGGTGCTGTTTTATCTTCTGCTCTATCTGTGGCTTTGGGAGGGCGCCAATGATCCTCTCCACTGCCTCACCGTTCTTGAAGATCATCATGGTCGGTATGCTGGATACACCGAACTGAGCTGCGGTTCTTTGGTTGTTATCTATGTTCAATTTGGTGAAGACGATCTGTCCTTTGTACTCTTTAGCTAACTGTTCTATTAGTGGTCCCACCATCTTACACGGACCGCACCACGGAGCCCAGAAATCGACCAGGACCAACGGATAATCGTTTATCACCTTTTGAAAATCATCGTCAGTAACCTCTATGGGCTTCTCTGGATAGCTCTGTGTTTTATCCTCCTTATTCTTGCTCATCATCTCTTTCAATTTCTTCCTTTTGATCTCTTCCAGCTCGCTGTTTCCTTCCACGGGGATCACATCCAAGTAATTTTGTATTTATTATGCACAACCATTGTGTAAAGTTAGATATAAATGTTTGCTTTGTAAGAACCCACAATATTTTTACATCCTACTAACGTTCCTCATTTCATGAGCGAAGAAAGTTATAGAACCGCAGAAGAGTTCAGGGAAGAGCGTGAACGATTGAACGATATCATTCTGGAAAACGCAGATATCAACATGAAAAGGTTCTTCAACTTGGACACCAAGGTCTACGAGGACGGTGCCCTTCCTGCAAAGACCAAAGAGATGCTTGGTCTAACAGCATCGACCGTACTGAAGTGCGACGACTGCATCCAGTATCACCTCATACGTTGTAAGGAAGAGGGTGTGAGCGATGAAGAGTTGACGGAAGCGCTGTCAGTTGCACTCTTGGTAGGTGGATCCATAACCATACCTCATCTGAGGAAGGCCTTCAACCTATGGGATGAGATGAATAAGGAAGACGGGTGATAGGATGAAAGAAGAATTTCAGGAAGTTCTGGATGGTGTCCGAGATATGACCGATGGAAAAAACGATCCAGAAGGATTTATGCGGTCCGTATGCAATCTTTTGCACGGTAAAATCGACCACTACGGGTGGGTGGGGTTTTACCTCGTGGATGAACCCGGTGAGCTGGTGCTGGGTCCTTTCACGGGAGATGACACCGAACACACGAACATATCTTTTGGAAGAGGTGTATGCGGAAGGTCCGCTGAAGAAAAGAAAACCTTGGTGGTCCAGGACGTCTCCGAAGAGAGTAATTACTTAGCATGCAGTTTATCTGTAAGATCTGAGATAGTGGTACCAGTGATCTCGAACGGAAACGTGATCGGAGTGCTTGACATAGATTCCGATGAAAAGGGGCCGTTCACCCAGGACGACATCGAACTGCTGGAAAGTATCGCCGAGATCGTAGGAGATGAATCTTCATGAATTCCGATAAAAACCACTTGGCCGGTGAGGGGAGCAGATACCTCAAGCAGCACAGCGATAATCCAGTCGATTGGTATCCTTGGTGCGATGAAGCTTTTAAGAAAGCGAAGGAAGAGGACAAACCTATATTCCTGTCGATAGGATATTCATCATGCCACTGGTGTCATGTCATGGCACACGAATCCTTCACCGACGAGGGAGTGGCGGAACTCATGAACGACACTTTCGTCAATATCAAAGTCGATAGAGAGGAAAGACCCGAGGTGGATTCATTCTACATGAAAGTGGCCGTAGCGATGACGGGAAGCGGTGGCTGGCCGCTTACTATCATAATGACACCTGAAAAGGTACCATTCTTCGCGGCAACATATATACCTAAAAGGACAAGGTACGGTAGATCAGGCATGCTGCAGATAATCCCTAGAATAAAGCAGATGTGGGATAACAAAAGACGGGAATTGGAGGAAGACGGACAACGAATATTGACTTCAATGGAGAAGGCCGGTTCAAAGTCTCGGGTTCAACTGACGGATAACGTTTTCGACCAGGGATTCAGAGAAGTGGAACACAGGTACGATGAAAGGAACGGTGGATTCGGAGATTCCCCTAAATTTCCGTTGACCCATAATATTCTATTTCTTTTGAGATATTGGAAAGAGAACGACGACGCGTACGCTCTAGAGATGGTCAAGAACACACTATCGAAGATGAGGCGAGGGGGCGTTTACGATCACATCGGCTATGGTTTTCACCGCTACTCCACCGACAGGAGATGGAAACTACCGCACTTCGAGAAGATGCTCTACGACCAAGCTATGCTGCTGCTAGCCTACACAGAAGGATACCAAGCTGCCGGTGAAGTTTTGTTCAAAAGAACTGTGTATGAGATAGCTGAGTACGTGGACAGAGAATTGACATCTCCAGATGGTGCATTTTACTCCGCCCAGGACGCCGATACTCCGGAAGGAGAAGGTGCTTATTACATATGGAGCGAATCGGAGTTGGATGACATATTAGGGGGAAAAGCAGAACTTATCAAAAAAATGTTCAACACGGAAAAAAAGGGCAATTTCGAAGATGAGGCAACAGGTAAGAGAACGGGCAAGAATGTTTTCTATCTGAAGAACCACCTGGATAATGTTCTAGATAAGCACGGTTTAAGGGTCCAAGAGTACGAAGAAATGAGAACTAAACTTCTTAATGCAAGGGAGAAACGACCCGCTCCGGAAGTGGACGAAAAAGTACTAACGAATTGGAATGGTCTTATGATAACCGCACTTTCCAGGGCCGCATTCGTTTTCAATGATGAAGAGATGCTGGAAAGGGCGAAAAGAGCATCCGATTTTATCATGCAGGAACTCTTAGACGGAGACGTTCTTCTTCACTCTTACATAGCAGGAGAATCAAAAGTCGAGGGGAACCTAGAGGATTATTCTTTCTTCATCTGGGGGCTGCTCGAACTCTACCAGGCAGACTTTGACATCCGCTATCTTAGAAAAGCGGTGGAATTGACCCACACCATGCTAAACCTCTTCTGGGATGATAAAAACGGAGGATTTTTTTTCACATCCGAGAGGTCCCACGAGCTGCCTTATCGAACTAAGGAAGTTTCCGACGGTGCGCTCCCATCCGGCAACTCTATCGCCCTTCTCATCCTCAATCAGCTATCACAGTTGACCGGTGAAACCGATTTCGACGAATACGCTCAAAAGCTGAGCTCTGCATTCTCCAGGAATGTTGTGAGGATCCCGTCTCAGCATACGATGTTCCTCTCCGCTTTGTTTACAACGATACATCCTGGTTCTGAGATAGTGATAGTTGGTGATATGGACGACAAACAAACATCTGAGATGCTGGATGTGGTCAGGAACCACTTTTTACCATCTGCCGTATTGTTGCTAAAAAACTCAGAATATATCTCCGAAATAGTCCCCTATGCAGAGGAGATGAACAAGATCGACGAAAAAACCACTGCGTATATGTGCACGGAGTTTACCTGCGGAAGACCCTTGACCGGCATAGAACAATTCAAGAATAGTATAAAGGGTGATCAAGATCGACGATAAAGAACTCACTATCGAAGAGTTGAAGAGAATCTACGAAAAGATCGAACCAGTGGTACGTGAAAGGATAAGAGAATTCAATAAGATATGGGAATGTGGAGAAGGGTCTAGACTGTTCGAAGAACTCGTTTTTTGCCTGTTCACACCTCAGTCCAAGGCACAAGTTTGCTGGGCGACTGTAAGGGAGTTGAAGCAGAAAGAGGCTCTGTTACATGCTGAAGAAGATGAGCTTTCCGAGATGATCAGGAGGGTAAGGTTTCGGAACAACAAGGCTGGTTATCTGGTCGAGGCTAGAGATAAATTCATGGGCAAAGACGGGTGCGTTTTGAGAGATATATTGGAAGATTTTGAAGATCAAAAAAAGGCGCGGAGATGGCTGGTGAAGAACGTTAAGGGGTTGGGGTACAAAGAGGCGAGCCACTTTTTAAGGAATATAGGAAAGGGAGATGACCTTGCCATACTGGACAGACACATACTGAAGAATCTGAAAAGACTCGGTGTGATCGACGATATCCCGAATTCTTTGACGGTAAAAAGATATCTAGATATCGAAGAAAGGATGAGAGAATTTTCCCACGAGGTCGGCATCCCACCGGGCCACCTCGATTTGGTTCTATGGTACATGGAGGCCGGCGAGGTATTTAAATAACTTTTACCCGACCTACTTGTCCACATAATCCTCTGCGGAGTGTCTTTCCGGTGCATCTAGGATATTTTCGGGATAACCCAGAGGTGTGACCGTCGCTACGTAGTGCTCTTTAGGGACGTCGATCAAATCCTTGACTTCATCCCTGTCCATATCGGCGATCCAGCAGGTGCCGAGACCGAACAGCTTAGCGGCCAACATGAAATGATAGGCAGCGATGCAGCCGTCCTGTTTTTTTCGTTTAGTTTTCCCAGGGTCAGAGCAGATCGCCAACGCCATGGGTGCATTGGATATCGGCTGACTGCTTGTGCCCCTTATTACCCCTAACTTTTCAATCACACCACGGTCGTGGATCGGAACAAAGTAATAAGACTCTGAGTTCTTGGATGTGGGGGCCCACCTACAGAGCTCGAAAAGTTTCCGGAGTATGTCTTCTTCGATTTCTTTTTCCTTGTAATCCCTTACCGACCGTCTGCTGAGAAGCAGTTCCTTTCCATCTAGATAGGGCTCTAGATCGTGCAGGAAGGTTTGGAATTCTATGGTCCTTTCATCCGGATCTTCCGCGAAGAAATTGTATATATTGTACGGTGGATTCTCTTTCGGCTCCCCTCTAGCTCTATCTTTAAATTTTTCGTACATTCCATCTACTTGCTCTTTACCGTCATAGAAAAATGTGACCACACCCTCGGTCTCAGTATCATCTCCTTCGCAAAAACCGAGAAGCATGTTGCCGTGTTTAAGGATGATGCAAGACCCCTGGTCTACCCAGGTGGTCATCCCGACCTCGTTGATGTAGAAGTCCTTGATCCGTTCCAAGTCGCCAGTCTTGAAGAAAGTTATACCCGACATGTTACACACTCTTTTGAATTCACTCCACTATCGAACCTCTGATATTGATCGATTCACCCAGCGGCTCTCCAGCTATGACGATGAATTTCGTGTCTTCATCAGTTATCATTTTGAATTCGCTCTTGTCTTTGACGAACATGGCGTGGTGCGAGTCTAGAACCTTCCCGTTGACCTTCATGCTTCCTTCATAGATGTACAGTATCCCGTGGAAGTGACTCGGTATATTCATATCGTATTCCGCACCCTCTTCTAGACGGATGTCCAAGAAAAGCATGTCCGCGTACATCCCGATTGGTGAACCCTCGCCCACTACAGTTCTTACCTTTATACCTTCATCATTCCACTCGGGCACTTCTTCTGATTTCACCTTCTGATAACCAGGTTCAGAGTCCTTATACTCCATGGGCAGATTAACCCACAGTTGAAAACCGCGGCTTCCAGATTCACCCACCGGCATCTCCTCGTGCTCTATACCCTTCCCCGCATTGAATTTCTGTATTCCTCCTGGATCAACCCAGGAATCGTTCCCCATGTTGTCTCGGTGTTTGAATCCGCCTTCGATCATGTACGTGATAGCTTCGAATCCAGCGTGTTTATGCATAGGGAATCCCGCTCCGGGTTCAACGAAGAACTCGTCCAGCAGCACGAACGGATCGAAGTGCTCTATGTCAGGACCTGGGAACAAACGGAGAATCTCGGCTCCATCACCCTCTTTCATCTTCCTGGGCGTGAGAATATTGATGTCTGTTACTGTCATGTTATCTGCTCTACATAATATGTTATCAGTTTTTAAAAGGTTCTATGGATCCGTGCACACCGGGATCTCTTTTTTGAAGAACAGTGTACCCCCTTCGTATTGGAGGAGCAGTGGGCGGACCGAGACCCCACTCTCGACAGCCTCTCTAAAAACACCGGCAAAATCCGGGTCCGTGTCTTCATTGGGTGCGAAACATTCCGCATCCGGTCTGAAAACCAGGACGATCAATGCCGCCGAATCCCCTCGCCCAACAGCCTCCATAAGCTCCCTAACATGCCTCGTTCCTCTCTTGGTGGGTGCGTCTGGAAACAGTGCGATTTTATTCTTTGTCAAAGTGCAGCCCTTTACTTCAACCCAGGTTTTTTTCTCCCCCTTGTTCAACAAAAAATCTATCCTGCTGTCTCCGAGTTTCTTTTCCGCTTGATAGAAATCGTAGTCGCCCATCGGATTCAGTTCTTCGTCCTCCAAGATTGTTTCGGTTATCTCTCGATGAAATCCAGAGTTAACCAAGATCCAGTTGTCATCCACTTTACCCGCTATCAGATCCCAATCAGTCTTTCGATCGGGATTCTCCGCTTCTCTTATCAGAACCATATTTCCTGGATACAGTATTTCCTTTAACCTGCCGGGGTCTCTAACGTGAACGGTTAAAATATCATCATTTCTGTTTTTAACACTACATAAAAACCTATTTTCCCTGGATACAAAAGTAACCTTTTTATCGAATCCGATATCTATCAAACTTTTCTTCATATTTGATCTACGTTATCAATCGATATTTATGTCAACTGGCTGTTTATTCTTCTTCTCTAACAATATAGCGGGTCTCATGTCGGTGACGCCTTCTATCTTACCTATCTTCTCGCTGATTATCCTGGAGAGCTTTTCTGCATCGACTGCCCATATCTCAGCCATAACCATATGGTCCCCGGTAGACTTGGCAGCCCATTTCACTTCCTCGATATCCCGGATCTCATCAACAGCCTCCAAAAGGTATCTCGGTTCTACATCTAGGCCGATAATGCATACCATATTGAAACCTATTTCTCTGGGATTGAAATCGATGGTATACTTTTTGATCACATCGTTCTTCTCCAAACAGTGTATCCTGTTCCTCACCGTTGCCTCACTTACTCCTAAACGTTCAGCAATATCGGTGTAATGTGATCTTGAATTTTTTTCGAGGATCGTCAGTATCTTCCTATCGGTATCGTCGAGTCTTACCATGTAATCGTATAAATGCTGCGCTTATTAATAAAGTTTTTGCGAATATCGTACATAAAGTTTATATAAATCGTAATATGTAAGAAATAATACACATGTATGTGAACAGAAAAAGTAAAGAAATAACATCAAAAATAAAATGGAGGCATGAATAAAATGGATATAAAAGATATAGGTTTCGATGACTTACTGGCCGCCGCTGTTAAATCTGAGATCAACAGCAGAGAGGTATACGAATACCTAGCTGAAAGATCAGAGAATTTTGTTACGGTAGAACGGTTTCAGTTCTTGGCTGCCGAAGAAGGAAAGCACGAACGATTTGTTAGGATGATTCATGAACGCTCCTTTGGAGGAAAAGAATTGGATGTGCCAGACAATAGTCCTGTGCCCATGCCGTTCATAAGGTTCAATGACGATATGAAAGACTCCGAGATAATCCAGCAGGCCATGGAGGCAGAGATAGCTGCTAGGGATTTCTACAAACAGATATCGGAGAAGGCAGAAGAGGAAGGGAAGGACGACGAGATCGTTAGGACCATGGAGTACCTTTCCGGTATGGAGCAGAATCATTACAATATCTTAGAATCAGAGAGAGAGAGGATAGCCGAATTCGAAGAATTCGATCAATACTGGCCCGAGATGCATATAGGGCCCTAAAAAGGAGATGATAGATATGGCAAGATGGGAATGTTTGGTTTGCGGATACGTGTACGACGAAGAGAAAGGAGACCCGGATAACGGAGTGAACCCAGGTACGAAATTCGAAGAGCTGCCGGATAACTGGGTATGCCCGATATGCGGAGCCCCGAAAGATCAATTCGAGAAGATCGAGGATTAAGTACATATAATTTCAATATAATGTGATAAGAGGTGAGATATATGGCAGAAAAAGTATTAGCAGAGGGAGAATCCTCCGACGATTTTTCTCTGAAAGATCACACTGGAGAGGTGTTCCAATTAAGTCAATATAAGGGTAAAAAAGTACTGCTCTCTTTCCATCCACTGGCGTGGACCAAAATTTGTGCGGATCAGATGAAATCTTTGGAAGGCAATCACGATAGATTTGAAGATTTTAACACGGTTGCCGTCGGTGTGAGCGTTGATACGGTCCCCAGCAAAAAGGCTTGGGCTGAAGAGCTCGGCATAGAGAAAACACCGCTCCTTTGCGATTTCTGGCCCCACGGCGAAGTCATCAAGAAATTCGGAATTTTTAGAGACGTGGACGGGTTCTCAGAGAGGGCTAATATACTATTAGATGAAGATCACAAAGTTATATTCTCCAAGATATATCCGATAAAACAACTTCCAGATATCGAGGAGATTTTGGATATCATAGAACTAGAAAAAGAGAGGTGAAATAAATGACAAAGATGAATGGAATATACCAGAGCGATGATTGGAAAACAGAAAAGCACGTGCCCGTTATAGAGATCAAGGGAGATGTCGAAAAAGGTGAGGAGATCAAGGTGATGGCATCGGTGGGCAAAGAGATCGCACATCCCAATACAACCGAGCATCACATCGAGTGGATCGAACTTTACTTCCACCCGGAAGGAGAGAAGTTCCCCTACGAGTTAGGACGGTTCGAGTTCAGGTCTCACGGTGCTTCCGGCCAAGGTCCGGACACCAGTACTGTTTACACCGAGCCCAAGATAAAAGCGGTCTTTAAGACGGAGAAACCCGGCACGATAATAGCGACATCCTACTGCAACATACACGGACTCTGGACAAACGAAAAAGAATTGAAGTTATAAAATGGAGTTAGATAAAATGGAAGAAGATGAAGGAATGCCCCTCATAGGGGATAAGTTCCCGGAAATGACGGTACAAACGACGCACGGTAAGTTAGATCTACCCAAGGAATACGAAGGCAAATGGTTCATCCTGTTCTCTCATCCAGGTGATTTCACACCTGTATGTACAACGGAGTTCTACGCCTTCCAGAAGAGATACGATCAGTTCAAGAAATTGAACACGGAGCTGATCGGATTGAGCATAGACCAAGTCCACGCTCACCTGAAGTGGGCGGAATGGATAGAGGAGAATCTGGACGAGAAAATAGAGTTCCCGATAATCGCAGATGCACAGGGTAAAGTGGCGAACAAATTGGGTCTTGTACACAACACAGGTAGTACGGCTACAGTAAGAGCGGTGTTCATGGTGGATCCAGAATCGACGATCAGAGCTATACTGTACTACCCGGCCGAGCTGGGCAGGAACATGGACGAGTTCATCAGGATGATCAAGGGATTCCAGATGGCAGCCAAAGAAGGTGTAGCGATACCGGCGAACTGGCCGGATAACGAGCTCATCGGTAACGATCTTATACTGCCACCTGCCAGCGATTGGGATACGATAAAGAAAAGAGAAAAGGACGAGAAAGACGGGAAGATCACGTGCTACGACTGGTGGCTGTGCCACAGGAAGCAGTGAACCCCTTTCTTTTTTATTATTATATTGGAGGAATCAAGATGACGAAAAAGATGCAGATATACAGATGCGATGTATGTGGGAACGTGGTCGAAGTTTTGCACACCGGCCAGGGCACCTTGGTCTGCTGCGGTCAGCCCATGCAGTTGAAGGAAGAGAAGAAGCAGGAAGAAGGAAACGAGAAACATCTACCGGTAGTGACAAGTACTGATGAAGGCGTCGAGATAAAAGTGGGCGAGGTGGAGCATCCCATGGAAGACCAGCACTACATAGAGTGGGTCGAAGTGATAACCAAAGAAGGTGCTCATAGAGGGTTTTTGAACCCTGCTGACGAACCGAAATCGCAGTTCAATATTTCTAAAGATGATGTCGTTGCGGCGAGATGTTACTGCAACGTTCACGGATTATGGAAAAACACACAATAGGTGAAAAAATGGGAAAGATGACTGACAAATCGTTAAAGGAAGCGTTCTCGGGAGAATCGCAGGCGCACATGAAGTATCTGATCTTCAGCGATGTAGCCGAGAGAGAAGGAAAAGAGAATCTAGCTAGACTGTTCAAAGGAATCGCTTACGCGGAGAGGGTCCATGCGACGAATCACGCCCGTGAGTTGGGCATGATCGGAGATAGCGGCGAGAATCTGCAGGCGGGTGTGGACGGTGAAGATTTCGAAGTCCACTGGATGTATCCGGCTTACCACGAGATAGCACATCTCGAGGAAGAAAAGGGTGCACAAAGATCGATCCATTACGCCCTCGAAGCAGAAAGGATACACTCTAAGATGTACGAGAAGGCAAAGGATGTCGTGGAAAAGGACGAGGACATCGAGATGGAAGAGCTGTATATCTGTCCGGTCTGCGGGTACACCCATCAAGGCGAGCCTCCGGAAAACTGTCCGGTCTGCGGTGTGTCTAGCGATAAATTCAAAGAATTTTAGGTGATAAGATGATAGATGAAGAGATAGAGAGATCGATAAACGACCAGATAAACGCCGAGATGTACTCCGCCTATCTGTACCTGTCCATGGCAGCGGATTTTGCAGAGAAGAACCTAGACGGCTTCGAGAACTGGATGAAGACCCAAGCGCAGGAGGAGATGACACACGCCATGAAGTTCTACGATTATCTGCAGGAGCGCGGAGGTCGTGTAAAGCTCATAGCCATAGATGAGCCAAAAAGTGAATGGGAGACGCCTTTAGAAGCTTTCGAAGATGCCTTTGAGCACGAGAAGTACGTTACCAAACGTATCAACAACATGGTTGATCTAGCGGAAGGGAAGAAGGACAGGGCGACCTACAACATGCTGCAGTGGTACGTGGACGAACAGGTGGAAGAAGAGGACAACGCTGAAACCATCGTCGAGAAGCTCAAGATGATCGGAGACAACACAAGTGCGCTGATGATGTTCGACCAGAAGATGGAACAAAGAGTCTTCGTCGACGAAACACAGGAAGAAGAGTAACCAAATCCCTTTCCTCCCTTATCGGGAGAAGTTAAATCGAGATGATAAGATGACAAAAGAGATATTCACGTATTTGATAGGTGGGAAAGCTGGTGAAGGAGTTAAAAAAGCTGGAACTACGGCGGCTAGATTGTTTTTATCTATGGGCAGAAATGCCTTCCAGATGGACGATTACCAGAGTTTGATCCGCGGAGGTCATAATTTTTCTGTCGTGAGCACATCCATGGATGAAATTAACAGTCACTACATGGGAGCGGATCTAGTGGTGAACCTCGATAAAAGAAGCTACGAGAAACACAAAGGCCACCTCTCTGAAAAAGGGACCGTGGTGAACAACTCCGATGAGATAGAAGGTGGAGATGTCCATGTTCCCTTAAGTTCCATAGCCAAAGAGTACTCGAGGCCGGACCTTATAGTGGGCGTAGCCGGTATCGCGGTGCTCTGTTCGGCGGTCGGAGTTGATAAGGTGGAGATGAAAAAATTCGTCGAGCAGGAGTACTCCAAAGGTGCTGAAGAGAACGTATCATTTGCCCTTAAGGTCTACGAGGAAGTCGATGACGGGTTGGGAGCCCGCTTCGACCTGGAACGAGGTGAAGAGAAAAAGGCCGTGCTCACAGGAAATCAAGCCATAGCTCTCGGTGCATGTGCCACAGGTCTAGACCTATATTATGCGTACCCGATGACACCAGCCTCCTCGATCTTACATTTTTTAGCGGATCACAAAGACGAACTCGGTGTAGCAGTTGTACACCCAGAGAACGAGATCGCGGTTGCCAACATGGCCATCGGATCTACGGTGGTTGGAGCAAGAGCGATGGTCGGGAGCAGCGGAGGTGGCTTGTCTCTTATGGAGGAAGCATTTTCACTGGCGGGCATGGCTGAATCACCGGTGCTGTTCGTCCTATCATCAAGACCGGGTCCGTCGACGGGTGTGCCAACTTACACGGAGCAGGCGGATTTGGATATGGCTCTTAACCAGGGACAGGGGGATTTTCCCAGGGTGGTTGCTTCCCCGGGCAGCGTGAACGAAGCGTTTTATTTGACGGCCCAGATGTTGAATCTACTTTGGAAATTCCAGACACCTGGGATCCTTTTGACCGAGAAGCATCTTTCCGAGAGCGGTATGATCGTCGATGTAGATGTTGATGAGACGGATTACAAGCCCCCGATCATCCATGAAAAAGGCGAATACAAGAGATACAAACTAACTGAAAACGGTGTATCCCCTCTGCAGTTCCCACCTTCAGAAGATTTTATCCGATGGAACAGCTACGAGAGCAGGGAGGACGGAGTGACAACGGAGGACGCGGAGTTAATCACCGAGATGCACGATAAAAGGGAGAGAAAACAAAGGGCATTGTTGAAGGAATTGAAGGAGATAAAAACGGTGAACGTTTTCGGTGATTCTGGACCTGTTATCATGACATACGGGTCCACGACCTCCAGCGTTCTCGAAGCGCTTTCTGCCGGAGATATAGACGCCGTCGTGGTACAGCCGAGATACTTGAAACCACTGCCGATCTGGGAGTTGGAGAAGTACAACGACGACCGGCCTATAGTCGTGGAGCAGAGCGTATCTGGACAGTTCGCCACACAGCTGAGAGATAAGATCGGTCTCCGTCCATCCGCGGTAATCAAGAGGTACGACGGCAGACCCTTCGAACCGGAAAAACTTGCCGAGAAGATCAAGGAGGTGCTCTAAATGGCCGGAGGGTACGGAACCGGTGCAGAGATAACATGGTGCACCGGCTGTGGTAACTTTGGAATATTGGCTGCCGTGAAAAAGGCTGTACCGAAGCTTGAGGAGGAAGGTATCGGAAAGGAAAAGATACTTGTTTCTTCCGGCATCGGATGCCACGGTAAGATACTTGATTATCTGAAACTAAGTGGACTTTACTCTATACACGGCAGGGAGATGGCTACTGTCGAGGGGATGAAATTCGCGCGACCCGACATGAAAGTGATCGCCTTCGGTGGCGACGGCGACGCGTATGGAGAAGGGATATCCCACATGATTTTCGCAGCCAAAAGGAACGCCGATATAACCGTAGTAGTCCATAACAATGGTGCTTATGCACTGACCACCGGACAGTTCTCACCTACAAGTGAGAAAGGCTACCAAGGACCTTCTACACCCGGGGGCAGCATCGAGCCGCCTTTGAACCCGCTGGTACTGATGTTATCCGCCGGGGCGGGTTTCGTGTCACGTGGATATGCTGGGAATATACCGCATCTCACCGATCTAATAGTCGAAGCGGTAGAGCATCCCGGATTTGCACTCATCGATGTCCTTCAGCCGAGCGTGGTGTTCCACGATACCTACGAGGAGTACAACGAGTTGACTTACGAACTCGAAGAACCCGCAGAGACGGTCTTCGATGCAGTGGATCTGGCTCAGATGAAAGATAAACTGCCTATAGGAGTGTTATATAAAGAAGAGAAGCCCGTTTATCACGAGGAACTTTACAGTGGATGGAACCCGGTGAGGGATCGTATGGATAGGGATGAACGATCGGATATAATAAAGAAGATAATCTACGGTGATGAATGATGGATGTGAAGCAAGCGATAGAGAAAAGAAGGGCGTACAGAGGTTTGAAGAGAGTCGATATAGATGAAAATCTCGTCAAAGATTTGGCGGAGGCCGCACGCCTGTCCGCATCATGCTTCAACTACCAGCCCTGGAAATATGTCTTCGTTTACGACGAAGAGATTCTTGACAGAATGCAGGAAGCGATGTCCTCGCACAACGAGTGGACACGGAAGGCATCGCTGATAATCGTGGTGTTCAGTAAGAAAGAGGACGACTGTGTTGTGAAGGAAAGAGAGTACTATTTATTCGATACAGGCATGGCAACGGCTTTTATGATCCTGCGGGCGACGGAGTTAGGTCTAGTTGCTCATCCCATAGCGGGATTCGACGAACAGAAGACCAAGGATTTATTGGGTATACCTGACGAGTACCGGTTGATCACTCTGGTCATCGTTGGAGGGCACTCTGAGGAACCCACGGAATTCATGACCGATAAGCAGATCGAGATCGAGAGGGAGAGGCCGGAGAGAAAAGAGCTAGATGAGTTCGTGTATCATAACAAGTATGGATGATATTTTAACCGGATAAATCGGAGAAAACGTTAAATCCCTTCCATGAATTCTCCTACCTGTTATCATGTTTCTAGGAAAGGTCAAGAGGAAGGTCAATCTACTGGGCGACCCAGGCGTGGGAAAGACATCCCTGGTGATTCGATACGTTAAGAACCAGTTCGGAGACCAATATCTTAAAACCATCGGGATGAATACCTACACCAAGAAAGTACCCCTTCTGGGGCTCCAGGTAAAACTGTTGATCAACGATATCATGGGGGAGAAGAATTTCAACCTGGTGCAGAAGGGAGCGTTCAGAGGTTCCTACGGAGCCATAGCAGTTGTAGATGCAACCAGAAAAGACACCCTGGACAGCCTTGTTGATGAATGGATCCCCCGCTACCGTTCACTCTCGAGGCAGGATGCACCGATTATTTTAGCAGTCAACAAGGATGACCTGGATGAAAAAGAGCTCGAAAGCGATGATGACCTGGATGGATACTACAAACATTTCGACTACTACTTTTTCACTTCCGCAAAGACCGGCAAACAGGTCAACCGTGCCTTCAAGGAACTAGCGTCCAGGACAGTCTATCAGACCAGTCAGAAGATGGACGAGATAGAAGATCCGTTATCCCTGGACGAGATTAAAGATCACAGAGAACTGCTAGACTGCATCTTCCTATGCACATCCACCATGGGTGATATGCCGTACTCGACAAGGGAAGAGATTCTCAAGGATAGCGGTATAGACAAATTCCAACTAGAAGAGGGCGTACCAAAGGAAGAAACAGAAAAATTCGCAGAGAAGGTTTTGGCTTGGTACGATGAGCAGGGTGATGAAGAATCAAGTGGTAAAGTTAGAACTCTTCTAGAAAAATATGATGGTTAATATGATGGTTAGATGATATCGATTTTACAAAGGTTTATATCTTAACGGAAATGGTGACGAAATATCTGTTGTTGAATACCTGAACATCTTCGATTCTAGCTTTGTAGATCTCCTTTAGGTCATAATTTTCCTTCAGTTCATACGAGAATTTATTGAATTTGGATTGTGTGAGAAATTCGAAGATCAATTTCTGTCTATCTCCAGGGCACTCGGGTAGAGATATGATACCAGGATTCTCTTTGGATATACTTGAAAAACTCTCTCTGAATTCATTCAATACCTTTTCGGTATCCATCAAATCAGCAACTTTGATCATGCCCAAATTTTCTCTTTCGAATTTTCTATCCAGTTCCCGTTTGACGGTGGTGATCAATTCATCACTTTCTATGGGTTTATCCAGATAATAATGTACTTCAGCCTCGTTGATAGCTTTCTTCATCGCTTCATTGTTCGGATAACCGGTTATCAATATTCTAATGATATCGGGGTATTTCTTTTTTATCCGAGTCAGCAGCTCGTTACCAGTCAGTCCAGGCATCTTTTGATCTGCTATGATCAGGTCGTATTCGTTTTCACCGATGGATGTTAGAGCACTTTCTCCATCCCCCGCGGTATCTACTTCGCAATCTATCTCATCCGACTTTTCAAGCCATTTCTTCATCACATCCAAGAAATCTTTTTCATCATCAACGACCAACAGACGATATTTTTTTTCTTGAACTTCGTTTTTTTCTTCCATAGTTGTTTCACCCATTTAGATAGAAAATCAATTTAAGTTATATTAATATGTTGTCAATTTCGGATATGGAAACAAAGTTAGAAATAACAAAATAATCAGGTTGGTCCAGACCTTGAAAATGACTACAGTACTAATAAAACTCCGTAGCCCAGGGAACGTCATCCATGAGTTTTACTCCTTCGATTTCATCCTTATCTCGAGGGATTCCATCTCCATTGATGACTCGTGCGGTGAAAAGCAGATGCCATCTTTCCAAAATCGCATTAGAAAAGGTGAATTCCAATTTTCTTATCTCTTCGAATTTTAAAAGTTCGATATCGAATCCAGTTTCTTCTTTAGCTTCCCTGACAGCTCCTTCTACGAAACTTTCGCTATCCCATACCCTCCCCATGGGAAGAACGAATTTTTCACCTCCACGATGCCTTACCCCCACTAACATATCCTCATGGAACATCTTCAGAACGGCCTCTCCCTTGCATGGTGGATGATCATCGACGTATTCGATTTCCTTCATGTCGTATCTCCAGAAAATAACGAAGGGGTCACCGTACTCTTCTATCAATATTTCTAACTCTTCCCATGACGGTCTTTCGAGCTTGTAGTTTTTTCCCATGGAATCATAAACCCAGTTCGTCGTCGATCGCCTGCAGCGCTTCTAGAGAGAGAGTCAGGAACTCATCCCTGCCCAGGCCCAATTTCTCGCAGTACAGGATCTTATCACGATCGATGTTCTTGGCGAACGAGGAATCGCTGAACTTTTTGATGACCGATTCCGGTCTAGCTTCCTCAAGTTTGCTGTTGGGCATGACCAGTGCGGTAGCGACTACGAGGCCCGATACGGCATCCGCAGCTATCAGAGCGTACTCCATAGAGTTATCCGGCTCTACGCCGGTGTGCTCGAAGTTATGGGATTTAACGGCCCTGACCACGTCGTCAGGTACCTTACCTATAAGCATGTCAGCGGAGATCAGAGCGTGCCTTTCGGGATCGTCTTTCGTCTCTTCGTAGTCTACATCGTGGACGAGCCCAAGAATCTTCCACTTCCGCTCGTCCTCACCCAATTCAGAAGCCAAAGACTCCATTATCTTGGAGACGGCTAGCATGTGATTGACCAGATTTTTATTATCCACATTCCTTTCCACCATATCCATGGCAGATTCTTTGTCCAACATTGTGCTCACTAGAATTTGGTTATGCGGTATATACATAAAAACTTTAACTTGATGTAGCAAGTATTATAGTAGAGTACACGGATATTATTCCATGAGCTTACTCCTAGGACTCGGCTTGGTCGCATGTGCAGCTATCCTTGTGCTGATAGTGATCATACTGGTCATAGCCGTATTGTTCAAACTGATCTTCGAGTTCCTTCCATCAACGATAATCGCTATAGTCGTTTTTCTACTCACACAGAGTATACTCTGGGCGTTGATAGCCTTCGTTGTGACCGCTCTTATATTCGCGGTTATCAACCGCAGATGAATCACTGAGGAGGAGGTGGAGCTCCGTAGTCCTGCTGTGGCATCTGCTGATGCGGTGGAGGGGGTATGTAGGCAGGAAAAGCTCTTCTAAGCTCTCCTTTCATCTTGTCGTACTTGATGTACCAGAGTATCAATATCACGATACCTATAGCTCCCGCGAAGAGCAGTATGATGGTAAGTAACAACCCAACCATGGTCATGCCGTGTTCGATGTTTACCATGGTACCGTTCTGGTAAGGAGAAAAATTCACCTCGATCTCGTTGAGAGTGCTGCTGCCGGATATGGCGCTGCCTTGATACTGCCCCTTGATCTCGAAATCTTCCGACATGAGTATGGAATGTATCTTGTTCTGAGCCGTACCCCGGCTCTCCTCGGTATACAAGGTCTGACCGCTTATACTAATTCCTTCCATGTATATAGGAATATATTTTCAATATAAAAATTTAAGCATATTAAAAAAGCAAAATATCGAAAAACCTTAAATGGAATAATATCCTTGTTATCTCTCCCGAATCATTTAAAGGAGATATAATCATGGATAAATACAGTTGTGATGTTTGTTCTTATATATATGACCCCGATAGGGGAGATATTATCGGGAACATACCAAAAGGCACTCCCTTCGAAGAACTACCGGACGATTGGGTCTGCCCGGTATGTGGAGTATCCAAATCTCAATTTACAAAGGTGGAATAACAATGGCGATATTAAAACTGAAAGAGGACATATACGAGGTAGGCGCAGCAGACTGGGATCGAGAACTATTCGACGAGTTGATACCTCTACCGGATGGGACCACGTACAATTCCTATCTTATCAAAGGAAGCGAAAAGACTGTCTTGGTGGATACCGTGGACCCCAGGAAAGAAGATGTACTGCTTGAGAATTTGAACCGTATGGATGTAGACAACATCGATTATGTTGTATCCCATCACGCTGAGCAGGATCATTCAGGGAGCATCCCTCTAATATTGACCATGTTTCCAAAGGCCAAGGTCGTCACCAATGAGAAATGCAAAGATATGTTGATCGACCTCCTCCATATAGAAGAAAACAGATTCAAAGTTGTTGAAGATGGTGATGAGCTTTCACTCGGAAACAAGACCCTGCAGTTTTTCGATATGGCGTGGGTGCACTGGCCGGAAACCTTGGTTTCTCTACTCGTAGAAGACAAGATATTGTTCTCCTGCGATTTCTTCGGTTCTCACCTGGCTACAAGCCATCTTTTTGTGAAAGACGAAGCCAAGGCTTACATTTCCGCGAAGAGATATTATGCAGAGATAATGATGCCCTTCAGAGCACCGATAAAAGGTCATCTCAAGAAACTCGAGAACCTGGATTTCGATATCATCGCGACGAGCCACGGTCCAATCTATGACAACCCGAATTTTATCCTAGACGCCTATCGAGATTGGTCCTCCGACGAGGTGAAGAACGAGGTGATCATACCATTCGTTTCCATGCACGGAAGTACGGCCAAGATGGTGGAGCACTTCACCGATGTTCTTATGGAAAGGGGTATGAACGTACAGCCGTTCAATCTCACCACTACTGATGTCGGTGAACTTGCTATGGCGCTCGTCGATGCCGCGACCATCGTCCTCGGGGCTCCGACCGTACTAGTCGGTCCTCATCCCAGTGCGGTTTACGCTACGTATCTAGTGAACGCTCTCAGGCCGAAAACCAGGTATGCTTCGATCATCGGTTCATACGGATGGGGCGGCAGGATGCCCGAAACAATAAAAGAAATGATGTCCAACATGCAGGTCGAGTTCATCGACCCCGTAATCGTTCAGGGGCATCCCAAAGACGAGGATTTCGAAGACCTAGATAGGTTAGCCGACGAGATCATATCCAAACACGAAGAAGATGAAAAGGTGAAGGAGTGAGAAAGATGAAAGAAGTCATTATCTACACGACACCAACGTGTCCCTTCTGTAAAAAGGTAAAGGAGTTCCTAGATAAAAATAAAATAGATTACGAGAACCGGGATATCTCCATAGATAAGGATGCGCAGGGAGAAGTCATCGAAAAGGCGGAGATGATGGTTGCCCCCGTGGTGGACATCGACGGTGAGATCATCATCGGATACGACGAGCAGGAGATGAAAGAAGCGCTGGGGCTGTAGTTATTGTTCCTAGTCACTCTTCGTTTCCTTTTTTTCTAAACAAGATATAGGTTACAAAAAGAACGGCGATCAAAAGTACAATCGCCGTGACGATGATGGAACTTGTCATGTCGGTGCCCGGGGTGAACCCATCTTTGTCTAGTGAAGAAGCAGTCTGATCTGGTTCTTGGGTGACTTTAATCTCATATACATCGGTTTTATTTTGATTAAATTCATCCTTTCAATAATATGTTAGTGAACGAGGGTCTAGCAAGATTTCCAGTTGATCGATTACGTTCATTCGTTTTATGACTTTTGACTAAAGATGTCTGGGAACTCTTCTATGGAGAAATAGATAATGTTTTCATTCTCTAGAAATTCGACAGCACCAGAAGAAAATTCCTTTGATACTATCATAAACCTAGAGTTTTCCTTTAATTTGGAATATTTCATTTTTTTCAATAGATTTATCACGGTTCTCTCATCACAAAAACTCCACTTCACCTCTCCTAAGAGATTACTGCCCTTAGAGATACCACATATGTCTATTTCATTACCCTGCCTATCCCACCACGGTCCAATTTTTTCATATCTCCCTAGGTTCCAACGAAGTAATTTCTTACCATTTCTTTTTATGATGATCTCTCTGATGACATTTTCAAATATTCTACCCACGTACCCTTCAAATTCATATTTTATTTTTCCTATCACACCTTCACGATCGCCCATCTCCAGCAGATCTTTATTAGGATAAACGTAGTGGAACCAGAACCTGAAAAAATTGTCTTTAATCCTGTAACGGACATTTTTGCTTTTACCAATATTTTCGGTAGCAGGAGACAGTCTCTTCAAGATATCAAGATCTTTCCGAAGTTTTTTAAAATAGTACCCCAGTGAAGTCCTTTCTAGATCTAACTGATCAGATATCTCTTTTGGTGTTTCTTTTCCATAAGATATCAGCTTTAAGATGTCGAAATATTTGTCCGGGGATTTCAACTCCGTCGAGAGTAAAACCCAGGGCTCATCATACAGCAGCGATCGGGGTGAGAGGATCTGTTCATCTATGTTATCCATCAAAGAAGTTCCTGCCACAAATTCCAGATATTTTGGTGTGCCGCCGAACACGGCATATCTTCTTAAAATCCCTTCTTCGTTGAAGTCGGTAGAACTGAACCATTTTCTCACATTTTCGTAATCGAAAGGATTCAACCTTAACGTTCTGGTTCTCCTTCCGTAAAGTGCAGCATCTGACCGAAATAAATCTTCTATCATTCCTACGGAAGACCCGGCAACACACAGAAGCATATTAGAAGAATTTTTTCTATCATCGATAGCTTCTTGCAGAAGAGAGGGGACGGACTCGTTGATACTCAACGTCCTCTGGAACTCATCGAAAACGACGAACAATTTTTCTTCCTCGCTTTCGTCAAAGAGCGATCCGATTATATCCCTCCATGTAGGTTCACCGATCAAACTTACTCCTAATTGCTCATTCAATCTCTCAGCGACATGAAGCCTTAGTTGTTTATCATCGCTCATCGAGACATAAAGGTAGATACCGTTTTTATCCTGTAAAAATTTCTTGACGAGTTCTGTTTTTCCAACCCTTCTTCTACCTATTACGGAGATGAATTCGAATCTATCCGACCCGTATAGTTTTTCTAGAGTTTCTAATTCTTCTTCTCGGTCCATGAATCTCATGATGTCACCACTTAATTGTATACACAATAATTGACTAACCAATACATAAACGTTTGCATCTTGGTAGGCTGTCATTAATTCCCAAAAAATGCTCGCAGCGATGATTACAGAGCCAGTCATATAAACTACGTGGATCACCACTTCCTCTCCGATGACATAACGAGATTGATAAGAGACCATCTCATCCACTTTTAAACACCCTCAATTTACCACCAAAATTATAAACAATAACGTCTGATTATCTTCAAGGTGATAAGATGTTCGCGAAAGAACCGATAGATTTGGAAAAAGTGTCGCCGGAGAACACGGACAAAGAGATACTGAGATTTGCACTCTGTGCAGAACTGGATGCCATCAACTTCTACGAGCAGATGGCGGATTATACGGATAATGAAAAACTGAAACAGGTGCTGTTGGAAGTGGCCAAGGAAGAGAAAGAACATGTGGGAGAGTTCCAGGAACTTCTCCTGAGATGGGACAAACAGCAGGTCAAAGAGATGGAGGAAGGAAAGGAAGAAGTAAGGGAGCTGTTCGGGGAGTAATACGAAGCCAAACAACCGACCTCGTGTTGTAAACGTGGATTACAAACTATAAAACCCATTCTATATTATTTCCAATAAAATATTTTTAACACACCATGATGTTCCATGCAAAACTCTTAATACAAGCCCCATTTTCGAGACATTCGCCCCTCTTAAGAGGGGGATATTGGTGGTAAAATGGCAAAAACGAACTTATCGGATGATAGGGACCTTACGGATGAGCAGAAGTTGTTCAAAGAGAGTTTATTAGATTGGGCGGACAGAAATCTGGATTTGGATAGAGTGATAAAGATCAATAGAGAAGGACATCCATATCCAAAGGAGTTGATCAAAGGGTTAGCGGATTTGGGAGTCATAATGGGCACCGTTCCGGAAGAACAGGGTGGCATGGGACTCACATGGACGGACCAAGCTGTTATAGCAGACACCATCGGTTACATCGATCCCAGCATCGCTACTGCGGCAGGATTTATGGCAGTCGAAACCGGCTGGGGATTCACCATCAACCGCTATGCTAATGAAGAGGTAAGAAAAGAATACGTACAGCCGGCTATCATAGGAGATAAATTCATAGGCATCGCTACTACAGAACCGGGAGGCGGTTCCGACGTCGCCAATTTCAAGTGCACCGGCGAAAAGGACGGGGATGAATGGGTGCTAAACGGCGAAAAAACGTTCATCAGCGGTGTTGTAGAGTGCGAAGAGATCGGAGGAGGCTACTGGGTTAACGTGAGAACAGGAGAAAAGCTGCCCGATGCCCCCCACAAGAACATGACAGCTTTCTTCGTACCTATAGATGCCGAAGGGCTCACATCCACGGAGCCGTACGACGACGCCGGCAGAGGTTCGATATCAACGGCAGGATTTATCATGGAAGACGTGAGGGTCCCTGAAGAGTACATGCTGGGAGAACAGGACAAGGGCTTTTATTATACCATGGAAGGATTCGACAACGCCAGGATAATGATCGGTGCCAGTTCGGTGGGAGTAACAAGAAGGATCTTAGAGGAGGCGGCGGACTACATCAAAGAAAGAAAGACATTCGGAAACCCGCTTGCCAGATACGAAGGTATCCAGTTCCCGTTCGTAGAAAAATACATCGAGATGGAAGCCGGAGACCTAATGGTTAAGAAGACCGCACAGATGCAGGATGTCAGGTACGAAGAAGAAGGATGGGCAGAAAAAACGGGCAAGGCAAAGACGTACAAGCCCACTGACGTCGCCAAGTGGATATCCATGATAAAGTACAAGCTGCCGCATCTCGCCAAGGACACTGCCGATGAAGCCATGCACTGGCTCGGTGCCGCTGGATACAGCTCCGAGTACATCTTCGAGACCGCTTGGAGAGGAGTCATGTCCTACTGTGTAGGTGCAGAGGGCGGTGCCAACATACAGAAGATCGTCATCGGAAGAGAAACACTAGGCGATGAATTCGTACCATACAAGAAATAGAAGCAGGTGATCCCTTGAGGTTCGTAGTCTGTGTAAAGCAGGTACCCGATACAACCGAGGTAGAAGTCGACGAGGAAACGGGGACGATCATCCGAGAGGGTGTCCCCTCAGTTCTCAACGCTTTTGACGAGTTCGCTCTCAATCTAGCAGTCGAACTGAAAGAAAGAGCGGACGAGGAGGTAGAGATAATCGTCCTCAGCATGGGTCCGCCCCAGGCACAGAAGGCACTCAACAAGTGCCTTGCCATAGGTGCCGACAAGGCGATACTTCTCACTGACAGGGCTTTCGCCGGTGCAGACACATGGGCTACGGCAGTCACTCTGGCTAGAGCCATCAAAAAGATCGGTGGTGTCGACGTGATATTCTCGGGACAGGAGGCATCAGACGGAAATACAGCACAGGTGGGACCCGAAGTATCAGCACACCTGGGGATCCCACAAATCACCTTTGTATCAGAGGTCGAAGAACTGACCAATAAAGATATCAAAACAAAAAAAGAGACGGACGAAGGTTTCGTGAGGATGGGATGCTCTCTACCCGTTTTGATCGCATGCATGCCAACACCTGGATTCGAACCCAAGATACCCAATGTAAGGGACATAATGAAGGCAAAAAAGAAGCCCTACGAAGAATGGACCTACGAAGACCTCGGAGGAGAAAAAGACGAGTACGGTTTAGAAGGTTCGGAGAGCGTTGTTATCAAAACTTACTCACCACCACCTAAAGGAGAAGGCGTCATAATAGACGATGAACCGGAGACCGCGGTCCAAAAACTACTCGATTTCATGGAGGACGAGGGGATAATATGATAGAGATCGACGAGGAGAGATGTACGGGATGTGAAAAATGCGTTACCGTCTGTCCAGTGGTTGCCTTGTACATGGAAGGCAGCGTAGCAAAGCTAGAAGAAGATCTATGCATCTCATGCGGCGCCTGTGTTGCTGCATGCCCAGTGGATGCCATAGAGCCGGTGCTCAAGGCACAGAAAGCTGAATTCTCGGACTACAGCGGTGTCTGGATCTTCGCTGAACAGCACGCGGGAGAGCTGAGGCCAACCGGTCCACAGCTTCTTGGAAAAGGAAGAGAACTCGCGGATGAACTGGGTGAAGAATTGTGCGCCGTTGTTTTAGGAAGCGAGGTTGAAAAAATGGCTGAACAACTCATCCGATACGGTGCAGAGAAAGTTTACGTGGTAGATGCACCAGTGTTCGAGAATTACACCACAGGAGCTTACACAACTGCACTAACAACGCTCATCTCCAAGCACAAACCCAGTGTGTTCATATACGGTGCTACCCACCTGGGTAGAGATCTAGCACCCTCCGTTGCCGGACACCTCGGCTTAGGCCTCACAGCGGACTGCACCGGCCTATCGATAACACAAGTAGAGGGTCAAAAAGTACTACAGCAGACCAGACCGGCGTTCGGCGGAAACGTCATGGCCGACATCATCTGTCCGAACACCAGACCCCAGATGGCTACTGTCAGACCCCACGTGATGCATCCATTAGAGAGAGATGAAACAAGGAAAGGAGAGATCATCAAGGAAGAGATCAAGGTTGACCCATCTGCTATAAAAACCGAGGTTCTCGAGGTTCTAGAACCCGAAGAAACGGGAGAGATATCCGTGGAAGAAGCCGATATCGTGATATCTGGAGGTCGAGGAGTCGGCGCCGAAGAGAACTTCGAGATACTGCGAGACCTCGCCAAAGTTCTTGGGGGAACCGTGGGCTGTAGTAGACCTATAGTAGAAGAGGACATAATGCCTAAATCTAGGCAGGTAGGACAGAGCGGCAAGACCATATCACCCAAGCTCTACATAGTCAGCGGGGTGTCGGGAGCGATACAGCATCTGGTAGGCATCAAAAGCTCGGACAAGATAATCGCCATCAACAAGGACCCAAATGCACCGATATTCGATGTTGCCGATTTCGGTATCGTCGGGGACCTGCACAAGATAATTCCACTTCTCACCGAGGAGTTGAAGAAAAAACATTGACCTCTTTATTGCCGATGTTAGAAGTAGAAAAATGAACCCCTGATCAGGAGAAGTGAAACTATAGATATCATAAGGATTATGATCGATATCTTAGCCCTTTTGTAAAAACGAGTGAGATCCGCTTTAAAATACTCTACGGTCAGTATTATGCAAAGGTGTATGGGAGATATCAGATAGCCCAGCATGATGAATAGATATACCATAGCTATTGTTTGCACGTTGATAACGGGCAACAATGGTATCAAAACCGGAAGACCTATGCCCACCGCGGCAGGTAGGTGCCCCATAACCATTCCGATGATCAGAGAAGAGATAACGACCACCGCCAGCATAGGTATATAAGATTGCAGAGCATCTACAGCTGGTGCTAGTGCACCACTCCTTTCAACGATACCTTTGAAAAGCATTATGCCGTAGGCAGCAAGCAACAGGTTTAACGAAAAGCCATCTTTTAACAGAGGAAATATCCGTTTAAGATTGTACTTCTTGTAATTCTGCATGATCAGGAATACAACAGCTACAGCTAAAGTGATGAAGAAAGGCACGTTGAAGATCAAGTTTAATCCAAGAGCCAATAATATCGGTAACAACCCCCAAACGATGGCAAGGAAGTGTTTAAAACCGCTCTTTCCTTCCGGCAGGGTCACGTTTTCTTTTTTCTCTATGCTGCCCAGCCCCCAGACTGCACCGATGATGATGCTCACGATGAAGATCGGTGAATTGAATATGGCTATCTTGTATATGTTAACACCAGAAAGTTTTGAAGTTATTATCAAACCCATAGATACGGGATATACTGAGAACCATATGTGTCTGAACCACCAATTGATGAACGCCTTGTGGACCCCATCCAGACCTAAAGCATCTCCTTCGTCCTCTATCATGGGTGCGGAAACAAGGGCTCCACCAGGCATGGGCATCAAACCGAATATAGCGGGAATCGAAGCCACGATGACCCTTCGGTCCTTGATGATCCCCCTGAGGGAAGTGATCAACCTATCCACCTGTTCCGAATCCCGGTAGATGTACCCCATGTATCCGATCAAAACGATGGCTGCTACCAGCTCTAAAGTGTCGTAATCAGTGGTTATGTCCACTAGCCACCCTATCACCCCACTATCCAATTTTACGAACAAGATCAAGGCTACAGATGCAACCAAAATAGATATACCGAAATCCACCTTTTTGTAGATCAATACACCCAAGACGATAAAGGATATCAGTACCCCGATCGAGCCGATCATGGTAGGGCTTCACAACAGGAGGTATAAAATAGTTTTTGACTTTTTATCTACCCTCCATCCACTCTTTTATCTCTTCCTCGGTGAAGCACGACTCCGGCGTTTCCTTCAACTCCCGGTCATCCTCTCCATCTTGGAGATACCATATCAGATAGATCGCGGCTGCAAAAACGGACAGCAGGATGAAATAATGGTGCCACAAGATGAACAGCAGGACCCCGGCCACGCCGACAAAGACCATGAACATCTTCAGCTTGTATAGGTGCTCATCCACCATATGATAAAAGAGAACCATCTTGTATATAACTATAATAGGGAAAATATTAAATCAAACTAATCAGTTTTTTTATACAATCATGGATCAGCTAACTCAAATGATTTTGATAATCGGCTTGCTACTTTTTGCCGGAGGTCTGATGTACGGAGTATACCTCTACTTCGAGAAGACCAAGCCTAAACGGATAAAACAGGCAAAACGTCAAGGCCGTCTCGATAAAGAGGACGAGGCATACAACTCGGTGATGAGCACCAAGAGCATCGCTAATATAATGAAAAAGAACGGTGAGGACGTTACCAGTGCGGAGATAACCCTGGAAAGGGCAGAGATGGCTCTGGAAGCGGAGAATTACACGCGAGCAAAAACATTGGCTGATGAAGCGCGCGACAAGCTTGATTCTATCAGAGAAGAAGGGGTGATTTATTCAAGTACACCCACATCATCCGCTAATAAGAAGGCTTACACCTTAGAAGATATTGAAGACGCGCCTCCATCTGAAGAAGATCTGGACGAAAAAACGCGTGAACTAGAAGAGCAGAAGGAGAGGCTAGAAAGACTCCCGGAGAATTACATGGAATCCCAGTTCGAGATCGAGGTTGCACGTGATATGGTGAAGAGGGAGGGAGATGAAGAATCTCGAAGACTTTTACGAATGGCAGAAAACAAGTTCGAGGAGGGGGATTACACCGGCGCACTTTCTTATTCAATAAAGTGTAAGAGGTGCATCGATGAAGACAAGGCGGGTCTCCTGGCAGGCCAGACAATAGGTAAAAAGAAGAAAGAGACCATCGTGGAAGAAACTCCAGGGACGGGCACTTTGAAAAAGGAAACGGTGATAACGGAGAAGAGGTTGGATAAAACAGGTGGTGAATACTACTGCCAAGAATGTGGAAATCCAGTTAGTAGAGAGGATAAATTCTGCAATAAGTGCGGCGCCAAGGTAGAGATCACAGAAAAATGTCCGGAGTGTGGAGACGAGATAGATCCAGACGATAATTTCTGTTCCGAATGTGGGTACGAAGTGAAAGTTACAACATTCGAATGCCCTGAATGTGGAAAAGAGCTCCAAGGCGATGTCAAATTCTGTCCTAAGTGCGGTGTAGAGTTCGAAGAGTAATGATATTTTACTCTAGATCGGGATGTTCATCTAAAAATCCATCTTCTACCAGATACTCTACTATCCTGTTTATTTCCTCGGGAGATAGGTTTTCCACCCTGTATTTTTGGAATGGAGCGTCCTCTACCTCTATATGGAAACCGTTCTTCAGGGCGTTTTTAATCATCTTCCTGCGGTAGTTGAATAGCTCTCTAACCACAGCAGAGAACGCCTTTGGATATTTTAGATGGAAATCAGGTGGGGAGGGGACCAATTTGACGACTTCCGCATCCACGTTGGGTGGCGGGTAAAAACAGTGCCTGGGTACGGTGAATAGTCTATGAACCTTCGCCTTGGTGGACACCATCACCGAGAGTCTCGAGTAGTTTCCCTCGCTCACCTTTGCAACGAGCCTTTCTGCGTACTCTTTTTGATACATAATGACAGCGCACTCCAAATCTTCCTCTAAGATTTTGAAAGTCAGGGGTGAAGAGATGTTGAACGGTATGTTGGAGACGATCTTGTTGAATGTTGGTAGACTAGATAGTTCGATATCCAAAATATCTGCTTGTATAACTTCTACATTTTTTGAACCGAACCTTCCCTCTAGATACCCGAAAAGAACTTCGTCCTTTTCCACCAATATCGCTTTCCCGGCCCTCTCCACTATCTCCTCGGTCAGCGTTCCTATACCCGCTCCGATCTCCAGGACTGAATCGTTTTCGTTCAACTCAGCGGCTTCTACCTGCCTTTCAGCGATGTTTGTATCGGTCAAAAAATTCTGCCCCATCTTTTTGGAGGGCCTTATCCCGAGTTCTATCAACTTGTTTTTTATCGAACCGACCATTTTTTTGACTCCCTTCGAAAGCGGTTTTCTTCTTTCAATCAATATATTGGAATTGGATGATGATCATATTATATTAAATAACCCGATGCTAGCTCCCCTTGTTGACCTTTGGAATATGGGAAGTGAATAAAGTATCAATCTACAGTAATGTTTTCCATCACAACTACGTCTCTCACCGCTTTCATACCCTCGAAGGGGAGAACGATCCGTCCTTCTGCATCGGTATCGAACAGCCGGGGCTCTATCTCTTCAGCAGGCGTGACCAGTACGTGTTTCATCATACCTGTTTTTGTATTCACGACGAAATTGTCGATCATACCGAGTATCTGCCCGTCGTTTGTCATCACGGTTTTTCCACGTAGTTCTGTAACGAACATCTTCATATTCTTTTCCTCCTTATAGAGTTTGTATTTTTACTACCGGTATATCCCAACCCCATTATAATCTTTCTTCTTACGGAAGGTCCTTTCTAAGTCCTTTTCCATCTCGTTATAGATATTCAATATCTCCTCGTCCACGGAAGAGTCCACGGTACTCAAAGCATCCTCGAAGTTCTTCATACTGACCTTGTTTGCTTTTTCCCTCAAGGCGGACAATCCCGCTTCCCTGCAGACCGATTGTATATCCGCCCCTACGAAAGAGTCTGTTTCCTTTGCCAATCGGTCCAAATCCACGTCCGTTTTTAACGGCATCTTCCTGGTGTGGACTTTGAATATCTCCTTCCTAGCATCTTCATCCGGTACGCCGATCATTATCATCTGGTCGAATCTCCCCGCCCTCAAAAGAGCGGAGTCTACTCGATCCGGTCTGTTTGTAGCCGCTAAAACGATTATGCCGGTGTTCAACTCGATACTGTCTAGGCTCGTGAGCAACTGATTAACCACCCTCGACGTGACCCCTCCTTCTTCACTTGCATTCCTCTCTGGTGCCAGTGCGTCGAGTTCGTCCAAGAATACTATGGTCGGTGCCGTCTGACGTGCTTTCTTGAATATCTCTCTGATGGCTTTTTCGCTGTCTCCCACCCACTTGGAAAGTATCTCCGGCCCCTTGACTGAAATAAAGTTTGCCTGGGATTCGTTCGCTACGGCTTTCGCCATCAACGTTTTCCCAGTCCCCGGGGGACCGTACAAAAGGATTCCCTTAGGGGGAGATATGCCCATCTTTTCATAAGAATCGGGATCCGCTATCGGTCCTTCTATAGATTCCATGAGTTTTTCTTTTACATCTTCGAGACCGCCCACGTCGTCCCACGAAAGCTCAGGTATCTCCACCATGATCTCTCTTAAACTGCTGGGTTCTATCTCCCTGAGTGCTTTCATGAAATCGTCTTCGTTCACCTCCATCTTCTCGACGATCTCACGAGGGATGGGTCGATCCAGTTCGATCTCTGGTATGTACCTTCGAAGTGCCCTCATAGCCGCCTCTTTGGCTAGAGACTCCAGGTCCGCCCCGGCGAATCCGTGCGTCAAGGAGGCAAGTTCATCCAGATCGACATCATCGGAAATCGGAACACCTCTTGTATGGATCTGAAGTATCTCCTTTCTCCCGTCTCTATCAGGAAGCCCGATCTCGATCTCTCTGTCGAATCTACCGGGTCTCCTCAGCGCTCCATCGATTGCATCCACCCTATTCGTAGCCGCTATAACGATGGTCTCCCCTCTCTGCGACAGTCCGTCCATCAGAGTGAGAAGCTGAGCTACCACCCTCCTTTCTACCTCTCCTTTCACGTCGTCTCTCTTCGGTGCTATAGAGTCTAATTCGTCTATAAAAACGATCGAAGGTGATTGTTCCTCAGCCTCTTCGAATTTCTCTCTTAGTTTCCCCTCGCTCTGGCCGTAGTACTTGGACATGATCTCGGGACCCTGGACCGAGAAAAAGTTCGCTCCGGATTCGTTCGCCACCGCCTTTGCTATCCACGTTTTACCCGTACCAGGCGGACCGTGTAATAGAACACCCTTAGGCGGTTCTATACCCAGCCTTTCGAAAAGGTCCGGGTGTTTGAGGGGTAGTTCTATCATCTCCCTGACCCTTTGAAGCTGTTCGTCTAAGCCGCCGACGTCTTCGTAGGTCACCGTTGTAGCCCCGAGGACCTCGTATTCACTCACCGGCTCGTCTTTGACCGTTAACTCTGTGTATTCTGTGACCATCACCGGTTCCAAAGGACTCGTTGCGATGATTATAAAGGGTATATTTCCACCCATGAGTGAGATGCCGGGTATGACGATGGCGTCCTTGGACATGACCGGGCGGTTCAACAATCTTTTCTTGATATGGGCATCGAACCTTTCACCGAATTTGATCGTATTTTCGTCTTCTATAGCCGGTGCGATAACGATTTTTTTTGCAGCCTTTGGCTCGACTTTGACTACTTCCACTTTATCCCCCACAGAAACTTTGGCGTTCTTTCTCACTAAACCGTCTATGCAGATCAGCCCCTTCCCTTCGTCCTCAGAAGAGATGCCAAAAACCGTAGCTACGGTTTCTCTCTCACCCATTATTTTGATGGTATCTCCACTGTCCACACCCAATTTTAACCTCGTTTTCGGTCCTAATCTTGCTCGATTGCGACCAACGTCTTCTTGAGGTGCTTCTTTTACTTTGAGAAGTACTTTGTCAGACATAATTTTTCGCCATGGAGAGATGGTACCCATTTATTAAATATTTGTTGACGAAAAAAGGTGAAAAGATCAGTTATCACTTTCAGATTCTTCGCCTATCAAAACCCTCTCCACCACTTTTTCCGTGTGCCCGTTCACATCTTCCATGGAGATGGTGAAGTCGTAGGGGTTCGTCCTGGCACCAATACCGGTTAACTGAGTTTCGTATCTATGGGAACTCACTTTTTCCATATCGTAGTCCCTGCCCCTGAATTCTAAGGTAACACTCTCGTCTTTCACACCAACATTATCAGTGATCTTTGCTGAAACATTGATCGACATATTTTCCTCAGTATTGTCCAATTCCGCATCGTTCAGATGGGTCCAGTTACCCCCTTCATCGGTAGATACCCATATATCCAACTCGTTTAAATCGGGATCCGTAAAATCGTTGAAAGGCGGGTTTATCAATATCACCCAAAAAGCCAGCCAAGTAAAAAAGAACATGAATCCGTTTGTAGCGTACTCCTTTTTTCCAAAATCAGAAGTGTCTATGCCCAAGGTACTGAAGAGAGGGAATATGACCATTAATCCGAATATCCCTATCATGAAACCGAAAGTCCAGTCCATGGTCATTTTGAACACCTGTGTAGAGATCAAAGAGAAAATCGGAGCCATGGCGATGGATATCAGAACGGTTTTACCCTTCTTGATCTCATCCTTCATATATTCTACTCTATCGAACTCCGGAAACTCAAAATCTGGCTCCTCTTCTTCCTTCTTCTTACGCTTGGACATCTAGCGCTCTTTAGTTAGGGTGGACTTTATAAAGTTTCTTATCTGCAGCTTTGGAAGTAAAGGTTCAAGATAAAAATATTTAAAGGATGTGGCCTTTGGTAAAAAGCGTGGAAAAAGTGGATAATGAAAAAACAGATGTATTAATCAGAAAAGATTTTACATATAAAAAAATACCTGGAGGAATAAAATGAGGATAGCTATACCTACAGACGGCAAACATGGCATGGATGAGAACATAAGCGATCACTTTGGCAGGTGTCCCACTTTCACTATATACGATACTGATACCGAAGAAGTGGAAGTGATACTCAATAACAGTGAGCACATGGGCGGCAGTGGTAAGCCCCCTGAATTACTCTCCCAGCAGAACATCGATGTGATGATAACATCAAACCTGGGCAGAAGAGCTGTTGTTATGTTCAAAGAATTCGGCATAGATGTTTACTGCGGTGCAAGGGGCAGGGCAAAGGATGCCATCGAAGCATGGGGAAGAGGTGAACTCGTCACTGCAGATGACAATAATGCATGTGAAGAAGGACATTGATACTCATATTGTGCGAAGGAATGTTGATATCTCTTCACGCAGCTCATCAAGAGTACCTTCATTAACTATCATCTTATCAGCCTTTGCTATCACCCTTCCCAGACCCCATTTTAGCTCTCTGTTATCTCGGTATTCGAATTCATCTCTTGTTTTCGGTGCATCATCTCTACCTCTATCTACGAGTCTGTGATGCCTGGTATCCGGTGAAGCGTGGACTGCCGTTATTATCAAGTTTTCACTGATTGTTTCCCTGAACCGTTTAACTTCCTCTAAACTTCGAACACCGTCTATTATCGTATTATATCCGTCCACCCTTTCCAAAGTCCTTTCGGCCCAGATCCCATCTCCGTGTTTTTTCCTTTCGCTATCAGCAAAACCACCTATGCCGAGATCCGTATTCTCTACTTGTTTTTCTCTTGCGTGATCCCGGACCACATCCCCCATCCTTACGATATTGTATTCCTCCTCTGAGGCGATTTTAAGGAATTCTTCTTTTCCGCTTCCCGGCATCCCTGTAAGAAGTATTACTGTCATTTTCTCACTCAGTAAGAGTACTCTCTCCAGTCCAAACCCACTGTCCTGCTCCTCAACTTGACTATCGTGGGTATTTTCCTTTTGTGAGCGTTTCTATCCACCGTTTTTTTGATATCCTTCACTTCATCTAGAGTCAATCCGCTTTTTTGGGCGATATCGTCCAAGGGATTTAGTCCTTCGATACCCTTCAGAACTGTGTCCAAATTATCATAGGTGTAACCGATCTCTTCTTCGTCGGTCTGCCCTTCCCACAGACCGGCTCTCGGTGTTTTATCAAGGAACCTCTTCGGCACACCGATCTTTTCTGCAAGATCTCTCAAGTCACTTTTGAAAACATCTCCGATAGGGAGAAAATCAGCCGCACAGTCGCCGTACTTGGTGGTGTATCCCAGCAAGATCTCGCTTTTGTTGCTGCATCCGACGACCAACTTCTTTTCCACGTTGGCGAAGTGATACCAGATACACATACGGACCCTCGCCTTTAAGTTGGCATAGGGTATCTTTTCATCTTCATCAAATGGAAAAGAATCTAAAATGTCGTCGATAGGTACTTCGTCCCACTCAACACCCCATTTTTCCACCAACCACCTTGCATCCTCCATATCAACATCTGGGGTGGCTTCTTCCGGCATGGTGATGCAGTGTACTTTGTCTTCACCTAGAGAATCTATGCACAGCTTCATTACGGTGGATGAATCCAATCCTCCGCTGAGCCCCATCACCACTCCGTTAGAACTCGTTTTCTCCACCTTGTCCTTTATGAACTCGTGTATAACTTTGATATCGTCGTCAAGAGACTCATCGTTCCGACTCATAAACGGTGATTTATCTAAGATGTTATTATCTTTGCGGTTTTTTACTCCCTATTAACCACCAATCGCTCCCTGTCAGGCCAGTTCTCAGCCTTCTGTATGATTATCATGTTCTCACGCACCCTGACGTAGACCTCATCACCGATCTCGAAGCCGGCGGCATGGAGTTCATCTTCGTTCAAGCTTAGGTGTGCGTTGTGGTATTCCCCGTCCTTGCCCACATTTCCACTGGGACTAAGTTTTTTCTTTCTGACCATCTTATTTGGCTCTTGAAGATTATATCGACTTGAATGATTTTATATTATATATATTTTCATACATCATATCATTTTGAAAACAAATAAATCGCTACTTTCACCTCTCCCTCATGGTAAATGTTAATAACCCCTATGACCATCTCCATAGTCCCTGGAGATATCAAAAATGAAGGAGTATTCAGATACGGAAATCAAACAAAATTTCAAGGAGTTCTTAGACGATAATTTTTCGTCCGAACTTATGCATATCGCGGACAATTACCCCGACGAGCGCTCGGTAGAAGTGGAATACCGGTTGATGGTGCGTTACTTCGGTGACGAGTTCCCGGCACACATATTGAAAAAGCCGTCTAAATGTTTAAAACTCGCGGAAGAAGCGGCCTTAGAGATAGTGGGTTCTTCATACGAAGATGTACATATCCATATTAGGGTGATCAAACTTCCAGAATCTTTACATAAACAGATCAGGGAGTTACGGGCGGAAGATCTCACCGAGTTCATAGCAGTAGGGGGGCTTGCAAGAAAGGCAACCGAGGTCAGACCAAGGTTAACTAAGGCAGTCTTCGAGTGTGTGAGGTGTAACGCAAAGGTACAGGTAGAACAGGTAAGCAACACGATAGAAGAGCCTATAGAATGCAGCGGGTGTGGCAAGTCATCCAATAAGACCAACTTCATGCTACTGCTGGAGGAATCAGAATTCCAGAACTATCAAAACCTTGAGATCCAGGAGTCGCCTGAAGGACTTAGAGGCGGTGACCAACCGCAGAGATTGAAAGGTTGGGTCGAGGAGGACCTTGTTGGTCAAGTATCTCCTGGGGATAGGATAACCCTGAACGGCATATTGGACGGGAACCCAAAATCGGGTAAAGGCGGTTCCAAGTCCAGGACTTATGATATCTTTGTGAGGGTAAACAGCATCGACGTACAAGAATACGAATATCAAGATATCAAACTCTCAGAAGAGGATGAAAAGAAAATAAAAAAAGCAGCTGAAAATCCGAACGTTTTCAATGACATAGTAAATTCAATCTCCATGAGCATCCAGGGATTGAGGATGGAAAAGACCGGGCTAGCACTCCAGCTCTTCAGCGGTGTACGAAAGGAGATGGAAGACCAAAATATACGTGGGGACATCCATATCCTGCTGGTGGGCGACCCTGGAACAGCGAAATCACAACTGCTTAGATACATAGCAGACCTTTCACCGAGGGGTATGTACGCTTCGGGTAAAGGTTCCACAGGCGCTGGTTTGACGGCTGCGGCCATAAGAGAGGAGATCATGGGCGAGAGCAAATGGACTCTAGAAGCCGGAACCTTGGTCCTAGCGGACAAGGGGATCGCTGCAATCGACGAGCTGGACAAGATGAGAGAGGAAGATAGAAGTTCCATGCATGAAGCCATGGAACAGCAGAGTATCTCAGTGGCTAAAGCAGGGATTAATGCTAGATTGAATTCAAGGTGTGCCATACTCGGCGCAGCCAATCCTCAGTACGGTCGATTCGAAGAGCACCAGAACATATCTCAGCAGATCAAATTACCCGCCCCCCTGATATCAAGATTTGATTTGATATTTGCTCTCCTAGATGTACCAAATACGGAAAAAGACAGGAGTATAGCCGACCATATCTTGAAGGTCCACCTCGAGGGAGAAAAACTGATGAATGATGAAGATTACGAAATCGATAATAGGTTGAAGGCGACCTTTGATAAGGAATTTCTTAGAAAGTACATCGCGTATGCAAAGAGGATAAATCCTGAAATGACAGATGAGAGCATTTCCAAGCTGAAGAATTTTTACATGGATATCCGCCAGCAAGGTTCGGACACTAACACCATACCTATCACTGCAAGACAATTGGAATCTCTGGTAAGGTTGGCCGAGGCCAGTGCTAGGGCGCACTTGAGAGACACCGTCACAGCAGAGGATTCAAACAGGGCGATAAATGTCACCGAGTACTTCCTCACCCAGGTTGCCTCGACAGAAGGGGGCTTTGATATCGATATGGTGGCCGCCGAAGTATCCCATTCAGAGCGGACTATATTACATGAACTCAGGGACATCATCCGAGATTTAGATCAAGTGCACGAGGAGGGCGTACCGATACAAGAAATTAAAAAGGAAGCAAACAATAACGGTATATCAGGAGAACAAGTTGAAAAAGAACTAAAGCGGATGAAGAGAGAAGGGATGCTGTACAATCCCAAAGAGGGCCGCTTTAAGTTCGCCTGAAAGGAAGATCATATGGCAATCAAATACCGAATATACGAACAAGGTGAAGAGGTCTTACTGGCCGCCTGTGATTCAGAGCTGTTGGGTAAGACGTTGGAGGATGGAGAGATACACATGGTGGTAAAGGAATCGTTTTACGGTGGGGAGTGCATCGAACCCCATGAACTGGCTGAGAACTTCGACAGGACTACCATCGCCAACCTGGTAGGTGAAAAGACGGTGAATACGGCTTTAGAAAAGGGATTCGGGTGGAAGGAGGACGTTCTGTACATAAACGGCGTACCACATCTTCAAATAGTTCGTATGTAGTGTGATTATTATTATGTTCTGCGTCGAGTGTGGTAAGGAACCTGAAGAACTCTACGACGGCATGTGTGCGGACTGTTATAAAGAGAGCAGACTGCATGCCGATATCGATGACAAGATAGAGATCGATGTCTGCGGTACCTGCGGTTCGGTGAGGAAAGGTAGCAGATGGATAGAACATGCAGATATATACACGATAATACTGGATCGTATAGACAGTTTGATCGAAACATCTCCCGATGTGGAGAAATATTCGTTCAAAACAGAATTCCAGGAACAGGATCCATTTCACATCGAAACCGATATGCAAGTAGAACTCTTCGCCAAAGGACTTTCACGAACGGTTGCCTTGAAAACACTGGTTCTACTGAAAAAGGACCAATGTAAGACCTGCAGCAGGATCCACGGAAATTATTACGAAGCGATACTCCAGGTAAGACCGTCAGATGAAAAGATGACCGAGGAGCAGAAAGAACAGGTCAAGAAAAAAGTGAATGACGAGATCGAAGTGAAAAGATCTGATGAGAGGAACATATTCATCACATCACAGGAGGAGAGGCACGGCGGCTTAGATTTCTACATCAGCGACAACGGTGTAACCAAAAGGTTAGCCCAGAGGATCTCGAACATATTTGGAGGTCGAGTAACCGCCTCCGCTAAACTTGCGGGTAGGGAGGACGGTCAGAACATATACAAAGTTACATATTCCGTTCGTTTACCACCTTACGAAGCGGGTGATTTTTTGGTAAAAGATGATGGCCTTTATCGGGTACAGGAGGTGAGGACCAGCGGAGGATACATCGTGCTGCTCGATATGGACACCCGTAGGAAGATCAGCTTGAGGGAGAGGGATATGGAGGAGTTCAACGTTTTAGGAGGAGATGAGCTGTTAAAGAAAGCTGTGATTGTTTCACAAACCGAAGACGAAATGAAAGTCCTAGACCCGGATAACTATCAAACCGTCACCCTGATTAAACCCGATGATGTCGAACCGTCTGAAGGCGAAGTAGATATAGTGAAGGTGAAAGGAAAGATGCACGTCGTAACTTAAACCGAGCCTGTCATCCTAAAAAAATTTATACGTGATGAAACGCTTGAAACGGTAGATCCCATGGAAAATGAAGATAAAGCCTTACTTTACACCACTTGGTTCGGAACGTTCTTGATTCAAAACGGTAATGTGGTAGATGCTAGATTATTTCCCAAAGATGCGGGTGAGATTGCAGAAAGAAGAGGAAGGTTAAAGAAGGGTGAAATCCTCCCTGAGGAGAGAGAGATCGTCAAATCATTACAAGGCAAAGTCAGGGTTTACTCGAAAAGACTCTCTGAGTTTGGAGATACCGCTTTAGATGCTGAAGTTCAAATCGAACCGGAAGATTATTCCTACGATATGTCACTACTGCAGGAAGCACTGAGGATAGAGGGTGAAAAAAGGTTGAAAGAACCCCTGGATCCAGGAAGAGATATCGGGAAAGCCATGGAAACTATCCAGGATCTGAATGAAACGATCAATATACTCATGGAGAGGCTCAGGGACTGGTCATCCGTTCATTATCAAGAACTGCACGACGAGTTGAACGATGATGAATTATTGAACATGTTCGAAAAAGGGGTGGTTCCCGAAGATAAAAACGTCGAACTAATGGGGCCCCCGATTACAGAAGAGGAAAGGCAGAATTACAGCAAGTTTTCCAAAGTGATTTTGCAGCAGAGGTTCTTTAGAGAAGAGCTCAGTGATCATATAGAAAAGAACATGAACACCTATGCGCCAAACCTCACCGCTTTGACCGGACCCAAATTAGGTGCTGAATTGATTGCCAAAGCTGGATCCTTGAAAAAACTCGCCTTCATGCCCTCCAGTACAGTACAGGTTCTGGGTGCTGAGAAGTCACTTTTTAAGCACCTTGAAAAGGGCACACCGCCTCCAAAGCACGGCTATATCCTCCAGCATCCCTATGTTCACCGTTCGAGTAAAAAAAATCGGGGTAAAATAGCCAGAACCTTCGCCAACAAGATAGTCATCGCAGCTAGGATAGATTATTTCGGTGAGAGGGATATCGGGGACGAACTGAAGCAGGAGTTGGAACATAGGATCGAAGAGATAAAAGAAAAATAGAAAAAGGGTTTTTATTTTAGTGGATTGTCAGTCGTTTTTGCAGCGTCTATCCCCGAATCCTTTTTGTAATAAACAGGGGTTTCATAGGGCGTTCTATATCCTTCGGGCTCCGTTGCCCTTTCTCCCGATGCAGGTTTCCACGGCCATATTCTGACGACGTGGTCTAATTGGATGTAAACCTCTTTCAATCTTATTTTGGTCCAATTTATGAAGCCGAACTTCATATCCTCTTCTACCTTGTCCTTGAAATCTTGTGCACTGCTCTCTTCGCTGATGTCTTCCCAGTCGATATCCATGGAAGAACCTTGATAGATATCTCTGAGGATGAGGGTATTTTCGTCCAAGTCAACCAGTGTGCCAACGAAGGCTAGTCCGTCATCCATCACCACTAAAACACTTTTTTCTAGCAGGTTTTTTAATTTTTTCTCTAGCAGGGTATCTAACATACAAATCACCGTGTAGCATATTATATCCTCAGAAGTAAAAATACTTTGTTATGGATATCAGGGATTATCGATCATCTTCAACTACGGATTTTGCTGTCAATAATATGGATTCCAACTTCCCTTCGAGTACGTTAACCCTGGATTTCAGTTCCCCGTTCACCCTTTTCAGTTCGTCGAACCTTTTTCGGAGAATATCGTTGGGGCCCGAAGCTACGTACTCGTTCTCCTCACTAGCCACATCTATATCTTGGATGTCGAACCCCTCGGCTAGATATGCCAGCTTTATCTGTAAATCTATTATGTTGTTCAACTGGATGTCGTAATACAGGGATTTCATACCCCTATCCCTGAGATTTTTATGCAGTTCTAGATCTCCGGTCACCATCACATCTTCCACCTCCATCTTATCCACCAATTCGAAATCCAAGATGCCCTTGTGTTTATTATCTACGTCCAAAAAATCGTGCTTTGTATGGAAATCTTTGATCTCTTTGGAAACGTGTGATGGCAGGTTCTCGTCCAATACGATTCTCATGGATAAGCATCCTATCGAGGGTTATTAAATTTTATCTATACTGGACGACATAACTTCTGACACATTCGTTATGTCCTCCAGTGCTATTGAAGACCACAGAAAATACGACCTTCTGTGTCCTTCACTATAAAGGGGAAACTGATAATTATCATGACCTGCTTGTGTTAAAAGAGCGATATGAGTTTCCTGTGGAAGACGAAAGATGAGATTTATTTGGCCGTAGGTATAATACTTTTGATAATAGGGGCCCTTTTCGACCTTGTTTCGATTTTGATCCTGTTAGAAGACGTAGAGATCGGGATAGTAGCGCTGTTCATCTTCACGCTTATTTTTGTTCTTCCAGCACTGATTTTGATAAAACATGGTCTCAAGGTAAGAAGAAAACAGGATAAATTGGAGAAATTAAAGACGTATCTGGAGAGGAATAAAAGAATCAAGGTGTCTCGCCTAGCCCGGGTTATCAGTGAAAACGAACTAGATACCGTATCCCTTCTTGAAGAGGCCATGGATAAGGACCTTTTTCAAGGTACGTATGACGAGGAAGATGGAGAACAGTACTTCGTTTACACGGATTACTCCTATGATGATGCTTATAAATAGGTTCTACCACAAGTTTAATATTACTGATGCTTACTAAGTTCATAAAAACAAATGAGGGTTATCTATGAAAGTGATAAAAAAATGCCTGGTATTTACCCTGATAACGTTCCTGTTCTTGAGTATGTTTATACCTATGAGCGGGGCAGAACAGGCGGAAAAACCAGAATGGGAAGTCGGTCAAAAATGGTCCATGGGTGCTGAACAGAACATGGATACAAAACTCTCCTCCTCAACGACCATGGATGGATTTATGGGCATGGAGGGAACTACTATAGATAGTTACAGTATAGATATAAACGGAGATATGGGATTCTACCAGATCTATGAGATCACTGGAGATGACGGTGACGAGTACACTATGGATATAACGGAAGGCGGTGGTATACACATCGACGGTAGTTTCTCAGTATCAGGGCAATTTCCGAAAGAAGGTAATTACACGATAGATTCAGATGATTACGATACCTGGCAGGATGACATACCCACTGAAGAGATGACCATGAAAGGTAAAGGAAATTTCCACCTGACCATCGGGATAGATGGTACAGCACATTTCACCAAAGATACGAACGCTCTGAAGGATCTTGATCTAACATTAAGTATGGGTATGAAGGGTAAGTTCGAAGGGAAAAATCTGCCTATTAACTCGGATACAGATCTATCGTATTCCTCTTCATTTGAAAATGGAACATCTGTAACCAATGTAGAGGGATATGCAGTTTACGGATATGAAGACGTTGATATGAAATTGAACGGAGACATATCTGCTCATGTAAACGCGGTTTTCGATCCACCGTTAGAGATATTCAATTTCCCGATCTACAGCGGTAAAACCTGGGACATGGACTCCAGTGTAACCATGTCGGGCAGTTACGAAGGAAGAATCGACGCCGATGGTCTTCCTGACGAGTTCAAAGAACTAATGGATGCCGAAGACCTCTCTTTCCCCATGACCCTGGAAGACATGGACATGGACTCAGAATACATGAAGGACGGAGAGATATTGGAGCAAACCGAAGAGATATCATACAAGGGAGAGTGCACGGGCACGGAAGACCTGGAATTAAATGATCAGATGATGACTGTCTATCTCCTTTCTTACTCTGAGGACACCAGCGGATACGAATATCCCTATGAGTATGACTATGATTTCGGTGGATCTTATAGCTCAGGTATGGTGTTGAAGTACTCCCCTGACCAAGAATTCTTCGTTTCAAACGGCGCTCCACAGGGTCTCGGCGATGAACTTGGCATGGCGGGAAGTTTCATACAAGCGGATTCCATGCAGATGGAACCAGTCAGTGTAAAAGAAGCGGAAGAATCCATGGAATCGCTCCAGAGTATGCCAGCTGATAAAGAGAGCAGCAGCTCGATGGACCTTTTCTCTGCACCGATGCTCTATTTGGTGATAGGATTGATCGCAGCAGTTGTGATGATAGCACTCTTTGTAGGTATGAAATCAAGAGGCAAGAAAGATCATGTTTATCCACAGAGCGAGACTTATCAGGAGCAAGGAGATCAAAGGACTCCTCCTCCCCCGCAGCAGCCATACAGTCAACAACCCTATGGTGGTGCAGAGGTACAAGAACCCACTAATCGACCTGAGCACGAAGACGGGATGCTCCAACCAGAAAATAGAGAATTCTAAAAAACCCCTTCCTTTTTTTGTGATAAATAGTAAATAGTTGTATGTTTATCATCACTTGATAATATGGTTGTTAAAGTAGATGAAGACGCATGTATTGCGTGCGGCCTATGTGCCCAGACATGTCCTGTTAGCGCGATAGAGGTCACAGAAGTCGCAGAAGTCGATCCGGATGTCTGTGAAGACATAGGAGACTGTGTGGAAGTCTGTCCGGTGGATGCTTTATCATTGTAAGAATCGGATATCGGGATAAATATTTTATAGGTCTTCCTTTTCAATACCCCGTGATATCATGGTAGTCAAAGTAGATGAAGATAAATGCATAGCCTGTGGACAGTGTGAACCGGAATGTCCAGTAGAAGCGATAACCGTAGAGGATGTTGCTGTAGTAGATGACGATCTTTGTATAGACTGCGGCAACTGTGTTGATGTTTGTCCCGTAGATGCATTGTCTCTGTAATAGGTTCTAAAACCCCTTTCCCCTTTATTCAAAATATCCCAGTATCTCCTGCTTGGATATTTTACCCTTGAATTTTTCGACTTTTGTAGAACTTTGATTCAGCATGTTCTTTGAGAGTGGATCCTCGTAGTCCCCGTCGTAAATTATCTTTTCTATCTCAGCGTTTATCAGCATCTTTGCACATACCACGCATGGGTAGGTCGTGCAGTACAGGATCGAATCTTTGATAGATACACCCGAAACAGCGGACTGAATTATCGCGTTTTGCTCTGCATGGACGGCTCTACACAGTTCGTGCCTATAGCCCGATGGGATGTTGTCTCCTTTCTTCGGGAAAAATTTTGTTTTGTCAGCGATTGTACTTTTTTCGTTCTCTATTTCTACACCGTATTTTTCATCGAATTCACTAAAAAACAAATCTAGGTAAGGAGGATGGATGTCGCCCTGTCTTATACAACCCCCGAGCTCTTCACAGTGCTTGAGATCTTTTGGGGCACCGTTGTATCCCGTGCTTAGAACCATCTTGTTTTTCACCAATACAGCACCCACCTTTCTTCTCAAGCAAGTGGACCTCGTGGATACAAGATGTGCCATAGCCATGAAATATTCGTCCACATTGGGTCTATCTTCTTCCATCTCCATACACAACGAACACTCACTTATCATTTTTTCGTATTGAAAATTATGGATTTAAATAATTAATAAGAAGGTTTATAAATTATGACTCGATAAGATATATCTCTTTGGATGAAGGCTGTTAAAGTTTGATAGTGTCTTCTGGAGGGTAAAAATGTCAGAGATAAATGTAGAAAATATGGTAGCATCTGCCACCATCGGGAGAAAATTCGACCTTGACGAAGTTCACAGCATACTCGATGGATCCGAGTACGATCCAGAAAAATTTCGAGGCGTGATCTATCGTGTCAGAGTCAACGACCTGCGAACATCCGTATTAATCTTCAGGAGTGGTAAGATGGTATGCACAGGTGCCACCGTCGTTGGACAGATTTATGACACCGTAAAGTATCTGATGGGATACCTTGAAGAAAACGGATTGGATGTACTGGACACACCGGAAGTCAATGTTCAAAATATAGTGGCTACGACTGACATGAAACACACACTTAACTTGAACTCCGTAGCTATTTCCCTTGGACTTGAGCGTATCGAATACGAACCCGAGCAGTTTCCCGGATTGGTCTATAGGATGGATGAACCAAAATTGGTGATGCTGTTTTTCGGCTCTGGAAAAGTCGTCTGCACCGGCGGAAAAACTTTGGATGATATTGAAAAAGGTATAGATAAGGTATCCAAAGAGTTGATAAAAACTGGGTTTCTACCAGAGGAAAACAATTAATAGTAGATTTTCATCAAATTAAGTTATAGGTTTAAATATGGAAGATTTAAAGAAGGAATTGTTTCTGTTTGGTAAAGACATACTCATCGCATTTATTATCATCGGGATTATTCTAAGTGCTTTATTCACATACAGTGGAAGATGGCCTCCTATGGTGGTCATAGAATCTTCCAGCATGAGTCATTCGGAGGTGAGCCAGGTCGGTTTGATAGATACCGGAGATATAGTTATCGTTAAAACATCGGATCGGGACGATATAGTCACCTACCTGGAAGGTAGAGTCAACGGCTACAGCAAGTACGGGGAGTACGGCGATGTTATCATATACCGGCCAATGGGCAGTATAAGCAAGACACCGATCATCCACAGACCGGTTATGTACTTGGAAATCAACGAGTCTGGACGTTCCTTCGATATTCCTACACTTAAAGATCTAGAATATGGGGAGGACTGGGCCTGCGATCAAGGAGAACATTATAGGAGTATCAACGGGACAATAACCATCTATGATTACGGATTTAGAGAAGCACAGGTGCGCATAAATCTAGGTCAGCTGATAATATCAGGTTACAATCATTCAGGTTATATAACAATGGGCGACAATAATGTTTCCCCACGAACCGGTGGTCACTACGACCAGGGTTACGGTATCTGCCCCGCCCCTATAAAGGACGAGTGGGTGGAAGGCAAGGCAAAAGGTGAACTCCCCTGGTTTGGCATAATGAAATTAGCATACATGGGTAAAACAAGAGAAATACCCTCGAACAGTTGGAACAACCTTGCTATTTCCTTAGTGCTTATAGTGGGTCTCCCCCTTGGCGTGGATGTCGCTTACGAATACTTTTTCGTCGAAAAGGAGGAAAAAGAGGAAGCTGAAGAGGAAAAGAGCGAAAAAGATAAGCCGGTAAAAAAGAAAAAAAGGATCAAGAAAAAGAAGATAACAGCTGATCCCGGTGAAGAAAAGGACGGCGGCGCTGATAGGGACTCAGAAGTGAGTAAAACTGAAAATAATGAAGATGGGGAAGAGGTACAGTGACCCTATAGAGATTTTTTACAACAACCTAGCCTGTGTGTGTGTAGATGTTTGAAGGCTTTCGACGATGGTTATACTGTCATCTTCTTCTATGGTGTTGATGGTCTCTATCCTGGGGACGCTGGGTTGTATCTCTTTCGTTCTTCCCCGTCTGCCGAACGATTTGACTCTAGCGTTTATCAATCCCAACATGTCAAGTTCTGAGATTAGATCTGTTATCCTGCGCTGTGTCAACGGGTCCATGCCGGATCTGATACACAGCTCCTTGTAGCCCGAGTAAACCTCACCTGTTGTCAATTTTTCGATCCCATCTTTCGAACTGAGAAGTATGGAATACATCACTAGTTTCGAGTGCGTCGGAAGGGTTGAAACCGCTTCTCTCACACAGTCCTGCTCGATCTTGTTCTTGGCTTTGTAGACATGGTTTGTGTTGACCAGTGTTTTTCTCTCCCTTTCTGCTATCTCTGTGGCCACTCTCAGTAGATCCAGAGCTCTCCTGGCATCACCGTGCTCCTGGGCAGCTAGGGCAGCGCAGAGGGCGAGTACGTCGTCACCCATTATCTCCTGGGATTCGAACGCTTTGTGTACTCTCTCACTCAGTATGTCTTTCAACTGTTCCGCGTTGTATGGCGGGAAGATCATCTTCTCTTCTCCCAACCTGCTCTTTACTCTAGGGTCTAAGAATTCCGTGAATCTGAGATTGTTCGAGATACCTATAAGGCTGACCTTACTCTGCTGGAGTTCTGAGTTGATCTTAGATAGATGGTATAGAACGGAATCCCCACTTTTTGTAACGAGTTTATCCAGTTCGTCCAAAATTATCACAGCGACCCTCGGCTCGTCGTCTATCCTCTCTTTCAACGATTCATAGACCTTCTCCATGGGCCATCCGGTGAAAGGTATCTGTTCGCTCCATTTGTTCATGAATTTATTTCCTATGTTCTTCATGACTCCGTAATGGGTATTGACTACCTCGCAGTTGATGTAAACGTACTCAACTCTATGGATGTTGAAATCGCTGAAGGTATCGTTTAAATCAGATTCATCCCTTTCTCTTTTCAACCTTTCTATTTCCCTATCTAGATATCTAACAACAGCCGTCTTTCCCGTCCCGGTTTTACCGAAAATAAGGACATTAGAAGGCCGGTTGCCTCTAAGAGCCGTCACCATGATCGAGGCCAATTCGTTGATGTATTCCTCTCGATGTGGTAGCTCTTCAGGAATATAAGATGGTCTCAGTATGTCTCTATCCCCCTTGAATAAGGGTTTTGAATGTATGTACGTGCTGAACACATTGCTTTCCATTTTTTTCTCCCCCTAACATTTAGGGTAATTTTTATGTTGGAGAACCTTGCGGTTATCCGTCGACCGGTGGAGCCAGGCTCTAAAGGTCATCCCGAAAACACCCCTGCATTTCATGTGGAGATTCCATCCCTCTTCGGGGCACGATGTAAAGGAATTTTATTTTCTCCTAGATAACTAATTTATCGGGCTATTTTCGGGAAACTTAAGATATGCTATAGTATAAAAAAAGCTTTCGTCAGACGCACCCTGGTAAATTTACACACGAAACATAGGTTTCGCTGTATGACACTTTAAATAGGTATATATAGTAATAAATATCCGTATGTATAATAAACAAATTATTTTGATAGATTTATAATCAAAATCGCCGCCGTTTTTTTGCCAAAAAAAGCCGGATTTTTTAGAAATAAAAAAAGATTTCATGTGGAATAGTCCAGGCTTATGCTCGAAAGTTCCCTATTTTCGTCGGGGGATAGTTTCCTTTTTTTATCATGTTTTCTAATTTTACGAGGGTTTCCAAAGCTTCTCGCTCTAGATATTCATCCAATTCAGCTTCTTCGAATTCATCCTCGTCTAATACATGATAGGAATAATCGGGGTATATCCAAAGGTCCAAGAAAAGATCCTCAGCACGGTAACCGTTTTCTATTCTCTCCGGAGGAGTTCTGATGTCCGTGTAGTAACCGACGAATTCATCTTCTTTATCGAACACCTTTACTACATTATACCATTCGTTCATCAAATCGAACATCATCCCCGAATAACCGTCTTCTATCAAAATAATATCAAAAGGGGAAAAGGGTTTTTTCAGGCGGAATGTGAACGAGGAGACGATCATGTCTCCCGCATCCGCCAGCAGTTCCTGTTTCCACAACCTGGTATCCTTACCAGGTCTGTGGTAGATCACAGTTATCTCCTTCATTACTCCATGGGACCTATGGGGAATATGGTCTTACCGTAGTACTCGTTGGTCACTTCTGCCATGGCGGTGTAAACCGCACTGAAACCGCAGATTATTCCCTCGAATCCAGCTAGTGTAGCTATGGTCGAATTGTATTCACCCAAGGCAAGCATGAAGAACAAGACTGCCAAGGAGGCGAACACGAACTGCAGTGCCCTGTTGAATTTGAGAGTGCTCAGGAACATCCAAGTGGTGAACAGACCCCACATAGCTAGGTACATCGCGAGACCGTCTGCCGTTGGAGCGAACTCACTGCTGACTATCTCAGGTATAAAGAAGATCGCAACCAGGCTCAACCAGAAAAGGCCGAACGAGCTGAACGCGACCGCTGCGAAGGTATTACCTTGTTTCATTTCCCACCAACCGGCTATGAGCTGAGCCAAAGCACCGTAGAAGATACCCATGGCGAAGATCATGCTGCCCAGGGCGATGAACCCTGTGTTATGGATATTCAACAGCACCGTGGTCATACCGAACCCCATCAGACCGAGTGGTGCGGGATTTGCAAGATTATTCTCTTCTGACATATTAATCACTTAGCGGTGTATAGAATTATCTATATAAATTTTTGTGCATGTGATGGACTATGACTTTTTCGCTTTCTTCTTCGCTCGATCCCTTCTTTTCTTCGCGTTGAAACCGGTGGCTTCCAGCAGGAATTTGTTCCATTTGGTGATAGTCTCTTTTGCCACTGTGTTCTCGACGTTCGGGTCCATCTCTATGTCCACCCAAAGACCGGTCCTTCCTTCGGTCCACACTTCCAGATGATCGATGGCACCGTATTCAGCTTTGAGCTTGTCTCCTTCCTCTTTAACATCCCCGAAGTAATCCTCCATCATCTCCTTGAGCTTACCGCCCTCGACGTTCTCGAAGTGACCTCTCTTTATGTCGTATTTGTTCTTTCCCATGTTAACCAGTGTGATTAAGAGGATATTGATTTATTAATGTTTTGATTCTTTGATGTGTATTACATCGACATCATATTTAAGTACGATAAAAATAATCCGGTTGTGGAGAACGATTTTATGACCGAAAAAAAGGTCCTGATAGGGATCATTACTATTATCCTACTCATAGGTATGTTCAGCTCTTACTACTGGTACGCCGAGATACGACCGTGGGATATCAGGGAATTGGACGAGAAAAAAGGGCGTCATAACCCTTACTTCGACGATAGTTGGGCAGGTAAAACCCATACGATCATCGGGGTGGTCACCGATATCGAAGAGAACACCACCAGCCAAGGGAACAAATACTTCATCGAACTGGACGATTTTAAAGGGTTGGAGTTGGTCGAATGGAACGACTGTCCCTACGAAGTCGGAGATGAGATCGAGAAAGAAGTTCACTTTCGATGGGGAAGTTGGAACGGCAAAAGACACGTTTACTGCGAAGAGGCACACACTCTCCCAGTGTTGTGGGATTGAGATTGTATAGATTCATCACTGCAACACTTCATATAGAGAGTATCGAATTTACTTACCAAAATGAAGGCGATGAGATAATCAGGATAGAGGTAGAAGATCACGAAACCAAAGAATGGGGTATACCATTAGTCATGAATTAAACAAAGTACTTATTGTATCATGGGGATAAAAGTGCAGAAAAGGATATTCACCATAATGAATATTATGGAGGTGAAACCCATATCACTGAACTGAGCTTGACCAATCCTCGGGGGAACAGCAAGATCAAGTTCTTCAACGAGAACAACAACACGGTTCTGGATACCGGCGATTATTTCGAGATTTATGATCTAGAGAAACCTGATAAAGACATGAGTATCTCATCATACCATCTTGTTCTGGAAGTAGAGAACGAAGATGATCCATGGGTTTTGCTGCTGGTGATGAACGAGGAAGGGCTACTGACCATGGGAGATTGAGAATTGGAAATATTTCAAGGATTATCTATGGAATCATTAATTTCGAGGATCCACTCAAAAGATTAAAAAATAAAAGGGTTAAAGGTGTTATCAAGATTTCATTAATCATTATTATATATGGTCAATGAATCCCCGATATCTTTGTAGTCTTCATATGGCCAAACACCATCGGATATATCCCAATATGTGAATTCGATTCTTATTCCATCTGTTCCATCTGCATTATGAGCGCAGCCTATACAAGCTCCGTCATAGTCGTTGGTTTCGTATCCAGACCATCTTGATCTTAGTGTTGTATCACTGTCCCTTCTCTTGACGTTCCAATCAGCATATTTCCAGTTGTCTTCAACTTCCACTCCGTCAGCACCATTTGCATCGTCTATCAAATCACTAGTAGAATCTGGATATCCATTTCCATCGTTCAATGGATGTGGAGAATATCCGGCATACATAGCTTTATCCTTTACTACATAGCCCAAATCTTCAATTCTAATCTTTATGCTTTCAGTTTTCCAACTAGAATCTTGGTCTAATTGTACTACCGTTACGTATTCTGTGTCTATATCTGGTTCATAAAGCCTTACTCTTGCTTCTGCTTGATTCGTATCAATCACTAGTTGTACGTCGCTACCTTGTAAATCACACAGGGTATAGTCTGTTGGGTCAGGTGTGCTCCATGCAGTTACATTTCCAAGGGCTGTAATTAATAACATGGCTAAAACTGTCATAAACACAAAACCCTCTCTTAGTGTTTTATTTTTCATTTATTCACCATAAAGGGTATATCGTAACACATATATATATATCGGATTATTATATAGGGTGTACATGAACAAGACAAAATTGGTGATATTGATATTGATTCCGATGGTAGCCAATCTTAGTGTTTTTAACAGTGATGTACAAGCAAAAACACCCGCAGAAATTAAAGGGGATACTCAATATTATGATATATCAGCGAGTTCTATAGAGAGATTCGAAGACCTTTTTTTCCCGCATCATTTTACAGGAGAAATCTCAAAAGAGGTTCCTTTGGAAGAACATTGGGGCAACGAAACTTTTGTAAACTGTATACAACTCAATAAGGAATATCAAGGTTTTAATCAACCCCCCGATTTCAATAAATCTGATTTACCACCTGATTATCGGCCAGCGAACTTAACATTGAGAAACGATGAAGGAGATATGATATATTCATTCGCTAATACTGGTATAGGTATAGGGAAAATGGGTACGGTAAATTTCAATTTGACCAATACGGATACGGTAAATATGAATTCAACAGGAGGCTTTTCTTTCTATATATCTTCAAACCATACATGGGAAAATCCCTTTGTATCTCCTGAACACATCGATTTTAAAGGAAAGACAAGGACTTTCAATCTGTGGGGGTACAATCAAGCTATATCAGAATTCGATCAGAGGGAACAATATATCAAGGTAAAGATTCACTCGAATACACCTATAAGAGCATACATATTTGAAGAAGAAGAAGGAACATTAGTGGATTATGATGAATCATTAAAAAATGATATTTCGTTGAAGGTCATGAATGAGGAAAACCCCATGTCTGTTGGTGACTACACTTTTTTAACAATATCTACCCCAAATTATACGATAATCAATGCAACATTTATGTTCGAGGTATGTGATTATCCCGTTGAAGGTTGGGTATTACCAGCGGTTATTGGGATGGTAGTTGGAATAACAGTGGTTCTGTTGATATGGTACAAAAAACAATCTTAGAAGTAAAGGGACTCCATAAATCGTATGGAAAAATAAAAGCCCTAAAAGGTGTAAGTTTCAATATACCGGTAGGTAAGATAACGGGTCTTGTGGGACCAAACGGCTCCGGTAAAACCACGCTTATCAAATGTATAAATGGTTTTCATAAATACAAAGGAACTATCAAATTAATGGAAAGGAATATCTCAAAGGTTGATAAAACATATATAGGCTATTTAGGGGAAGGGAAGAACTATTATCCATACTTAACCGGTGAGGAATACTTACGTTTTTTCGCAAATTTATATGGGTTAGGGTATGATGAAATAATTATACGAGATAAGCTAAAAGTTGTGGGACTTTATAGTAGAAAAGACGATCTGATAAAAACTTATTCTAACGGCATGAAACAGCGTTTAGGCATAGCCCGAACCCTTTTACAGAACCCCAAATTGCTGATCTATGACGAGCCTCTAGCCGGGCTTGACCCAATTATCAAGTATGATATCAGCAAGATAATTAGGGGTATCTCAAAGAGGGAAATAACTACTTTGATATCTTCACATCAACTAAAAGATATCGATGAAATATGCAACTGGGTGATATTGATAAACAAAGGAAATATCATAGATTTCGGTCCACCATCTGATATATTAGAACGGACCAATCCAGTTAAAGATATCGTACTGACGGTAGATGAAAAATTGGTTTCAACGATTGTCGGGATAAAAAATGATTTAGATTTTATAATGGATGTGATTGTAGAAGGTAACACCGTGATATTCACGATAGAAGACAAAAAGGGAACAGAATCTAAAATTTTTCAATGGATGATCTCTAGAGATATAGATTTCTCTCTTAAACACGGCTCATTAGATTCTATGTACAGGAGTGTATTCAAATGAGTGAAAAAAAATCAATTTTATCTATTATTCATCTTTCTGTTAAAAGCACTATTCTGGATTATTCCTTCCCTAGCCTATTGATTTTCATCATACTAATACATTGTCTTACCTATCAAATGAATGACTTTTTTACAGTAAACGAATGGGGAGGCACAAATTTTACTTTAAGTATATATGGTTCTATAGTTTTAGAAAGTATGGTATTACTCTTTTACAGCGGTTATTTAGCAAGTAAATTATTTGCTAAAGAACTGGAAGACGAGACTATTCAACCTCTATTTATGATCAAATCTGGAAGAACAGTCGTGTATATTGGCAAAGTATTGTCCACTATTTTATTAATGGGGGTAGTTACATTACTAATTTTTTGTTTAAACTATTCTTCCTTAATGTACTATGGAACAATATCATATCTCACGATTATTTGGATAATAAAACTTTCTTTGATCGCATTTCTTGGTAGTTTATTTCTATACTTGTCTTCCACTGTTGTAAGCATAATTTCGAAAACGGTTTTAACCACTATGTTGTTTTCATCTTTTTATACGATTTTTACACTATTCAACCTTTTTATGGAGACGGAAAGTATAAACTATAACTTGAAGGTAAAATCATCACTTTTTTTCTTTCCAACGGTGTCATTAAAATATATGGATTTTTGTATAACACACCAAGGGTCGATTGATAACATGTTGATACTTATACCTCTGGTTGGCGTGATCTCTATGATATTGATATCTTATTTTTTAATCAAGGAGGTTAGTATATGAACAAAATAAAATTTACATCTGTTAGTCTGGTTATATTAATATTGATATTTTCATTTATCTCATCCTCGATGGGGAAAGTTAATAACCAGACAAAAACGATGAGTTTTTCGAGTGGTGGTGAATATGATAGGAGTTACTATTTAAACTTCAATGAATTTATTGAAAGAAATTTGACTTTTAATTATTCAAAAAGATACTTAAATTTGACCACTGATTCGACAGAACATATGGTATTAACGATACTATCAAGAGGAAATATGTCCTCAATATATGACTTTAAATTTGATTTTGTTATAGTTAAAGAAGATTGGAATCCCAGGTATATACCCAAATCCGTTACATTTGGAGATGAAGAGGAGTTTTTAGAAGAAGAAGTTGAATTTTACTCAAATTGGTATAAAAATATAGATGAAAAAACACATAATGTAATAAAAATAGAATCTAATTCAACAACTTTTTCCTCAGACGGAGATAGTAAAACAATTGATATTTCAATAAATATTCGTCAGGGGGGGATATGGCGGATGTATATACTTGTTAAACCACAATTAGGTAAGTATTATCTACCTATAGATTCAAGGTTGGATATAAAAGTTGAAACACCAGATGGTTTATCTGGCCACATGTATTACATATTTCCTATCACTATTAGTACATTTATTTTTATTATTACCGTTTGTACAAGGACAAGATATCACATTCTTACACCTAAATTTGATAAGAAGTGAATAAAGTTATTTTTTTATGTATGTTGTACACCCTTATTAAAAAGAATTCACCAAAATTTATATACATTGATAACTATATTTATACGATGAAAATCACTTGGTTTAATATATTCAATAAAATATCAATCTTGACATTAGCAATTTTGCTAATCATCTGTTCCACTCTAACCATCCCTGCATCGGGAGATTATCCTGCAGAAAAAAAGGGAAGTCCTGAACATTATGCGAGAGATTCAGAGTTGCAGACTTTAGAAGGTCTATTCTTCCCACATGATTTTGTGGGGGAGAAAAATTATCTATTTGAAGTGCCGAAATATTTGTACAATTCAAGCTATGGACATTACTTAACCTTCGATAAAGAGTATAGATACCATACCATCGGTGATGAAAAAGAGTCAGATATTCCCCCAGATTTTAAGCATGCCAACTTTACAATTAGAAGCTTCGAGGGGAAATATATTTACACTCAAGATAACAAGTATACAAATCTTGGAGGTGGTTCAACGGAAGGGATCAATTTCACCGGGGAAAAGAATCTATCCGTTATGATAACAGGTGGTTTTAATTTCTTCATGTTCGAATATCCAGAGTGGGATGATATATTGTATAAAAAACAATCAATATCTTTCACTGGAACTAAGAGATGCTTCTTATTATGGGGAATTGACTCAGGGATTGGAGATTTTGACTCACAAGAATATTTTATCAGATTAAAAATTAATGCAGACAAACCTGTTAGGGCTTATGTTTTCGAAAATACTGGAAAGTCCTATGGGGAATTAATCGATTATGATGAAAAAACAACTGCAAGTAAGGAATTAGATTTGATCGATAGAGATAAAAACGTTGGGGTGGTGTGTGAACCAAAACTTGCTTTCTCAACGATAGATGATATAAAGGAGAGGATAAATATCACATTAGAAGTAGAGGTGATGGAGATTCCGGAAAACATGTGGTTATTACCAGTGATAGTAGGAAGTGTATTTGTATTTGTAGTAGGTGCAACTATATGGGCGAACAGGAGAAAATCCTAAAGGTCACTGGCCTTAGTAAATCATATGGATCACTTAAAGCATTAGATGACGTTAGATTCTTTATACCAGAAGGAAAAGTGACCGGTTTGGTTGGTCCCAATGGAGCAGGAAAGACGACCCTTATTAAATGTATAAACGGTTTCTTGAGTTATTCTGGGAAGATACAGGTAATGAACTTTTCGGAAAGTAGACTCAATAAAAAAGAGATAGGCTATCTTGCAGAGGACGAAGGGTACTATACAGATTGGACGGGAAGTGAATATTTACATTATTTTGCAAAATTATACCACATAAAGAACTGTAAAAAAATTGTGAATGATAGGTTAAAATTGGTCGGTCTTTACCATAGGAAAAACGATTTGATCGAAGAATATTCGAAGGGTATGCGTAAAAGATTAGGTATCGCTAGGACACTTTTACACGACCCTAAATTACTGATCTTAGATGAACCTCTTTCCGGTCTAGATCCAATAATAAAACATGATCTAACGAATCTCATAGACTCCATAGCTAAAGGTAATAAATCGGTGCTTATATCGTCACACCAGTTAAAAGATATCGAAGATGTATGCAACTGGATTGTATTAATCCAAAAAGGCAGGATTAAGGATTTTGGAGATCCTATATCTATTTCAAAAAACAGAGGTTCTATCAAAACACTTGTTTTTGATATCACCGATGGTGATATTGAAAAGTTGGAAGGAATAGATAGCATAGAGAGTGTGGTTGAACACACCATCAGGGACAATATTCTGATTGTGAAGGGTAAAAACAAGGAAAAATTTGAACGAGATCTCTTCAAATGGTTGATCGATAACGATATAGATTTCTCTCTCAAGCATGGTTCTCTGGATGAACTGTACAAGGAGGTTTTTAAGTGAATAAAGAGAGTTTTGAAGCAACATACAATATTATGAAGAAATCTATACAAACTATATTCTTAGACAACTCATTTTTGCTCGTATTATGTATCATACTCTTCATAAATATGTCATCACTTTTTTATTTTGATGAAATATTCACAAAAGAATATCATCACTCATTTACTGATACATTATCGATAATAAGTATATTCTCTACGATTATTTTGATGATATATGCGGGCTACTTAGCGAATAAATTTTTTATCAGTGAGCTTGAAGAGAACAGGCTTTCATCTCTTTTCATGCTGCCCGATGGGATAAACACTGTCTATATCGGAAAGACAATTGCCGCCCTTATTACGTTAATCCTGTTAGTCTTACTATCAGTCATAGACATTTACCTGTCTTTACGTTACTGGGGTGTTATATCGTATCTAACAATATCCCGGATTTTAGTTTATTCAGTCTCAACATTTCTGGCAAGTTGCTTTGTCTTTTTCTTATCGATAGCCATCGGTTTTTCTACAAAGAAAGGGATAATTTCCATGTTGTTTGCTGCGGTATATGTCGTAATCTCATTTTTTATCGGTAACTTGATTTTTTATCCTGCTGAAAATTCAAATACGTATGTCCAGATTCTCGTTCTCCCTTATTTAAATATTCGATATGCCGGACTTTTTATTGAAAAGTTTGGCAGTTTTCCTGAAATTTTCCTATTGATACCAACGATCAGCGTTGCATGGGCATTCATAATTTCATATGTACAATATAGAGGTGTAAGAATATGAGGAAAAAAATGATTTTATCGATAATAGCTATCCTCTTATTCATAAATTGTACATACTACTCAGCCGGAGTTGAAGAAAAAGAAATATCCCGGATAATAGAGGAAGCACAAGGAAAAACTTATGACCCTTATCTATACGGTGATTTTTTAAATAATACAATTCAAAGTTATTACATCGTACCCTTCTACGGGGATGAAAAAGCAGTTGAATCGGGAAAAATCATAGTCGATAAAAGTGAGAAAATTACGATTCCATTGTTTATTTTCAATAAAATCGACTATGGATTTGAACAGGAACAACAAACTCCTGTAGAAGATGTACATATCAGGTTTATCCTCTTGAATAAAGATGACTGGTTGCCAGAAGAAGCTCATTGGAGTTATCACTATGACACCCATGGTATGACTGAACTGGCAATAGGAGAAAAATATGAAGAAGATATTAAATTCGGTCATAGATGGTTTAACGAATTAGAAGAAAAAACCGATAATGTTTACAGTCTAGACTTCCAGCCCTTCCGGTACTCTTCTATTGATGAAGAAAATATAACAATCGGTGAGGAAGAAGTCAAGTTTAACGTAACTGGCATAGAAACAAGCCTATCTATTAAAATTTATCAAGCCGGCTTCTGGTCCCTTTCAACCCTAATGAAACCAGTAGGTGGTAAACACTGGGTATTGGCTGAAGGAAGGAATATAACGATAAAGGTGAGAAAACCTGATGATATGGTAAATAATTCACTACCAATTTTACTGCCAGGGATTACCATCGGAGTCTTTGCATTGTGTACTTATTCTATTAAAAAACGGATAAGTTGGTTTGGGAAGTAAATTCTGTTTAAAAATCTAAAATTCTTAAAAGATTTGTTACTTTTCCAGGATATCTTTCAGAATAACGAAATAGTTTCTCTCTATCCAAATACT